>NZ_JBFUHH010000084.1:0-20002 GCF_056402495.1 Microvirga sp. P4_A5
CTCTGGCAGTGGCGATCGGCCCCCTCGAGGCCTCCGAGATCGGCGCCTTTGCCCGATCCCACGCTGGTGACGAAGAACGTCATGTTGGCGGCGCCGGCCTGCTGCGCCAGGGCGGGCGCCGTCGGCAGCAGAAGGGCCATCCCGGCCGCGGCACCCAACAACGATATGCGAGTTCCGATCACGTCATCCTCCCGTTGATAGTTGTGTTCCAGGACGCAAAACTAGACCGGCAGCAGCGTAGTTGAACGCAAGACCGGAGGAGATTGAAATGTTCGTGACCTGCGGTTGCAGCCAGGTTTCTCGCAAGGGGGCGCCTTTGGCGATCAGGGGATGAGGACCGACGAGCCGATGGTGCGACCTGCTTCAAGGTCCTCATGCGCCCGGGTGACGTCTGCGAGCGGGTAACGCTGTCCGATGACGGGAGTGAGGATGCCTTCCGCCGCCAGATCGAAAACGGCGGCGGACGAAGCGGCATATTCTTCCGGTGTGCTGGCGTAATGGCCGAGGGTGGGTCGCGTGAAATACAGCGATCCACTTTTCTGAAGAAGCGAGGCTTCGATGGCCGGTGGCGGTCCCGAAGTTGCGCCGAAAGAGACGAAGACGCCGCGCGGACGAAGGCACGCGATGGTGGTGTCGAAGGTCGCCCGCCCGATGGAATCGAAGACCGCCGGCAAGCCCGTTCCCCCGGTGAGTTCCTTCACCCTTGCGACAATGTCTTCGCGGTCGCGGTCGATGACGGCGAAATAGCCATGCGATCGCGCTTTCGCACATTTCTCGTCGCCCGACGCCACCCCGATGAGGTTGATGCCCAGATGCTTGGCCCATTGACCGGCCAGAAGCCCGACGCCGCCGGCTGCCGCATACATCAGCGCGAAATCCCCGGGCTTGAGCGTCACGCAGCGATTGAGCAGATACTCGACCGTCATGCCCTTCAGGAGCAAAGCGGCGGCTTGTTCGTCGGTAACGCCGTCCGGAACCTTGACGAGACGTGTTGCGGGCAGGAGGCGCAAATCCGCATAGGCGCCAGGCTCGCCACCCTGATAAGCGACGCGGTCGCCGACGCGGAAGGAAGAGACATCGGGTCCCAAAGCTTCGACGGTTCCCGCGGCTTCGCTGCCGCATCCACTCGGCATCGCCAGAGGGTAAGCGCCGGAGCGATGATAGACGTCGAGAAAGTTCAATCCGCACGCCGTCTGGCGCACCAGTACCTGGCCCGCCCCGGGCGAACCGATGTCGATGTCCCGCATTTGAAGAACTTCGGGACCGCCATGTCTTTCCATGCGTATCGCGCGAGCCATCATTGTCCTGCCTCCTTGTCGAGCCTTGACGCGGAACGCCTCCGATGGCGCGATCCCGTCACGTGTAACTTTCAACGCCTCGCATGGTCATCGTGCGTTGTGCTGCAATCCCGCCGCCGTGAACCCGCCATCCACGCTGATCGTCTGACCGGTAATGTAGCTCGATTTGCTGCCGTCGAGCAGAAAGACGGCCGTCCCGGCGATCTCGGATGGTTGGCCGTAGCGATTCATCGGCACCCTGTTCAGCCATTCGGCGCGCGCCTCCGCAGTGTGGACTTCGCGCACCAGCGGCGTCTCCACCGGGCCGGGCGCGATTGCGTTGACGCGGATGCCTTTCGTCGCAAGCTCCACGGCCATGACCTTCGTCATGGTGATGACGCCGCCCTTCGATGCGCCGTAGGCCACGCGCCCGGAATTGCCGCGGATGCCCGAGACCGACGCGATGTTGACGATCGATCCGCCGCCATGGTCCTGCATATGTCGTGCAACCTCCCGCGAGACGATGAAGCTGCCGATGAGGTTTACCTCGAGGATCTTGCGAAAGAGCGCGGCGCTCGTTTCCAGCACCGGGACGTCGCTGGCGATCCCGGCGGAATTCACCACACCGCCGATCGGCCCGAATTCGGAGGCGCATCGGGCAATGGAGCGGACGACCGCATTCTCGTCGCCGACATCGAGCGCTTCGAACCGAACACGATCGCCGCTTTGCGCGAGGTGTTCGCGGCAATGGTCCAGGCTTGTCTGCTCGCGATCGGCGACGATCGCGCGCCAGCCTTCACGCAGCACCGCTTCGACGATTGCCAGGCCGATGCCGGACGCGCCGCCCGTGACCAGGATTGTCTGCTGCTCCGACATGAATGGACGTCCTTTCGCCTGCGATGAACGAGTTTAGCCGGATGTCTTCGTGCCTGCGCTTTCCAGCGGCAGACATCCCCGCGATTCGAGCTCGGTGCGCACCGCCAGTTTGGTGATCTTGCCGTAGCCGGATTTCGGCAGCGCTTCCCAGAAGAAGATGCGTCGCGGCAGTTTGTAGCGCGAAACCTTGCCGTCCATGAAGGCGAGGAGGTCCTGCTCCGACACCTGTGCACCGTCTCGCGTCACGCAGACGGCGACGCCGACTTCGCCCCATGTCCGATCCGGCACCCCGAGGATTGCGACCTCGGCGATCGCCGGATGCGTCAGCAGCTTCTCTTCGATCTCGCGGGGATAGACGTTGGAACCGCCGGAGATATACATGTCGGACGCGCGGCCGGTGATGTAGAGGAAGCCTTCCTCGTCCATGTGGCCGAGATCGCCCGTTCGGAACCAGCCGTCTCGAAACGCCTTTGCGTTGGCTTCCGGGTTCTCGTAGTAGCCGGCAAACACCGCGGGGYCGCAGACRCAGATCTCACCGGTCTCGCCAGACTTCACCTCACGGCCCAAATCGTCCTGGATCGAAACCTGCATCCCGGTGCGCTCATACCCACATGTGCCGATCTTCGCGCCGGCATCATCCTCCGGGTCGTGCAGGGCAGGGGGGAGCACGGTGATGTTTCCCGTCACCTCGCCGAGACCGAAATACTGCACCAGCACCTTGCCGAGTTTCCTCAACGCGAATTTCTGGTCCTCGCGGTACATCGGCGCGCCGGCATAGATGAGATACCGAAGCGACGAGCGGTCATGCTTGTCGACGGAGGGATGCTCGGTGAGCATCTTCACGATGGTCGGCACGGTGAACATGTTGGTGATGCGCCAGCGCTCGACGAGCGACCAGACTTCGTCGGCATCGAACCGCTCGCTTGTGAGCAGGACCGTCTTCGCGCCCCGCGCGGTCTGCACCAATTGGTGAATGCCCGCGCCGTGCGAGAGCGGTGCCACCACGAGCGAGGCATCGGCCTGCGTCGTTCCCGGCATGAGATCGCACAGATGGTTGGTGATGACGAAAGCGAGCTGACCGTGGGTGAGAATTGCGGCCTTGGGCCTGCCGGTCGTGCCGGAGGTAAAGAAGAACCAGCAGGGATCGTCGTATTCGACCCCGGCCGCCGCGATGCCGGCGCCGCGATGGCGTTCGACGAGCGCATCGTAATCGTCGCCGAAGGCCGAAGCGCCGATGGAAATCACGAACCGGATGCCGGGTGCAGCCTCGCGCGCCGCGGCCGCATGCTCGGGAAAATCGTGCTGGCAGATCATGGCGCTGGCGCCGCTCGCGGAGGCAAGGTAGGCGACCTCATTGGGCGTCTGGCGAAAATTCGTCGGCACCCACACGGCGCCGAGGCGGAAACAGGCGAACATCGCCTCGAACATCTGGTTGCAATTCTTGGACTGCACCAGCACCCGGTCGCCCTTCGTCACGCCCCGTTCCGCCAAGGCGGAGGCCATCGCGTCGACGCGGCTATCGAGCTCCGACCATGTCCAGGTCCGATCGCCCCACACGAAGGCGATGTCATTGCCATAGCGGCGAGCGACCTGCCGCACGAGATGCGACAGGTTCATGACGCGTTTCGACATCGGCTTCATGCTCTCGCCCTCGCCAGGTCAGCCGGGTGCGGTGCACAGGGAACGAACATGGTTCTCAACTTGGCCTCGATCCGGGCGGTTTCGGTTTTCAAGTGCTGGGCAAGCTCCGGCTGCCTTTCCGGGCCGACCCGGCTGTCGATGGCGGCGATGCTGAGCGCGCCCGCGACCCTGCCGTCCGGATAGCGAAACACCGTGCCGACACCCCAGGAGCTGGCAACGATCCTGCCCGGATTGAGCGCGAAGCCGCGGCGCCGTGTGTCGGCGACGTCGAGCCGCATCTGGTCCACGCTGTAGGACGGGTATTGCGCGCCCATGATGGCGCGGTTCGCTGCGAGGACGGACTCGATCTCGGCGTCGGGCAGGGCCGACAGCATCGCAAGGGAGCCGGCCCCGATGCCGAGGGGATGCTGCAAGCCGGCCTGGAGCGCATGGGTCCGGACGGGGTAGGTCCCTTCCTCGCGATAGAGACAGACGGAAAAATTGTCGCGCCGCACGGAGAGAAAACTCGAATCCATCGTGATGCCGGACAGCGCCCGCAGGCTCTCCATGGACAGTTCCAGCAACCCGTGCCGGCGGGATGCCAGCACGCCGAGCACGAAAGCCTCGTCGCCCAGATGGTAGCGGCGCGATTGCGAATCCTGTTCCACCAGCCGCCCCCGCATCAGCGCCACCAGCAGCCTGCGGGCGGTCGGCTTGTTGAGGCCGCTCTCGGCGACGATCGCACTGAGCGACATGCCGTTCTCCGCGTCGCGCGCCACGATGGCGAGCAGTCTCAGGGCGCGCTCGACGCTCTGCGCTCCCGAAAACTCTCCGATCGTCGAAACAGTGCCGTGCATGATTGTCTCGAATACGGTCCATATCGTGGACCGACGCCCTCAACATTTCTCAGGCTAGTTCGACGGGCGTCATATTGCAATGGACCGTCGAGTGTGTATCCTCCGCCGGGTCCACGACTTAAAAATTCTACAATATGGACCTTCGCCATCCCTGTTTCGGACGGTCGGAGACGATGGAGGGAACTGCCTGGGCGCATGGCGCCGGCGTCGCGCGCTGCCCGGTGCGGTCGCCGAGACGGGATTCCGTTCTCTCCACCGAAAACTGTCGAATGAAGCGGTTCGCGCGCCGCGAATTATCTGAAAGAATGCCGTCCTTCACGAAGGCGGCAGAATGGGCTTGGCCCAGCAGTGGCGTGCCGATCGCCACAACCCGGGAGAGCGGAACAAGATGGCTGTTGGAACCGAAGACGTCGCTCCGATGTCCAGCGCCGTGGAGCCCGATATGATCCGAAGCGGGTCCCGTCTGCTCCGGCCCATCGAGGCCATCTCGGCGGTGCTTCTGTCGATCATCATCATTCTGCTGCTGATGGGCGTGACGTCGCGCTACGTGTTTTCGATCCCGGTGGTCTGGATCGACGAGGCCGCGTCGATCTGTTTCCTGTGGCTCGCGATGCTGGGATCGGCGATCGCGCTCGACCGCAACGAACATCTTCGGCTGACCATTTTCCTCAGCATGTTTCCGAAAAGCCTCCAGGGCTTCGTCCAGACGCTGGCGCTGGTGCTCATCGCCACGTTCCTTCTCGTCATGATGGAACCGTCGGTCGATTATGTGATGGAGGAATGGTTCGTCACCTCGGCGGCGCTCAACATCCCCAACAGCTTCCGCGTCTCGGCCATCGCCTGCGGCATTTTTCTGATGTTCGCCATCGTGGCCTCCTACGCGATCCGAACCTCGACCATCCGCGATCTGGTCGTGAGCGTCGCTCTGGTCGCGGTGGTCGGCCTCCTGTGCTGGTTTCTCAGCCCCACCCTGCGCGGCTGGGGCAATTTCAACATCCTGATCTTCCTCGTCGGCTTCGTGGTGGTGTGTCTGGCGCTCGGCGTTCCGATCGCATTCTGCTTCGGCATCGGCACCATGTGCTTCCTGCTCTTTGCCACCCATGTGCCGATCTTCGTCATGATCGGGCGCATGGACGAGGGCATGTCGAGCATCATCCTTCTCTCCGTTCCGATCTTCGTGCTGCTCGGCTGCGTCCTCGATGCAACCGGCATGGGCAAGGCGATCGTGGATTTCCTCGCCTCCATGCTCGGCCACGTGCGCGCGGGCATGTCTTATGTGCTGCTCGGGTCGCTGTTCCTCGTCTCGGGCATCTCCGGCTCGAAGGTCTCCGACATGGCGACCGTCGCGCCGGCCCTGTTTCCCGAGATGAAGCGGCGCGGGCACAAGCCCAAGGAAATGATCGCGCTCCTTTCGACCGGCGCCGCCATGGCCGATACGGTGCCTCCCAGCATCGTGCTCATCGTGCTGGGCTCCGTCGCCGGCGTGTCGATCGCCGGCCTGTTCACGAGCGGCTTCGTGGTCGCCATGGTGCTGCTGGCGGCGCTCGCGGTGCTGGCGCGCTGGAAAGCCCGCGACGAGGATCTCGCAGGCGTGCGGCGGGTCTCGTTCCGGGTCATCCGCAGCACCGCGCTCATCGCCGCGCCCGCGCTCGTGCTCCCGTTCCTCATCCGCAGCGCGGTAGGCGGCGGCATCGCCACGGCGACCGAGGTGTCGACCATCGCGGTGCTCTATTCGATCATCATCGGCATCCTGCTTTACGGGGGGATATCGCCGCGCAAATTCTACGCCATGCTGGTGGAGACGGCAGCGCTCAGCGGCGCGATCCTGATGATCCTCGGCACCGCTCTCGCCATGGCGTGGGCGCTGACCCAGACGGGCTTCGCCCAGCAGCTCGCCCAGCTCATGATCAATATGCCGGGCGGCTGGATCAGCTACATGGCGGTCACCATCGTGGTGTTCATGACCCTTGGCTGCGTCCTCGAGGGCCTGCCCGCCATCGTGCTGATGGCGCCGATCATGTTTCCGATCGCCAAGAATCTCGGCATCAACGACATCCATTATTCGATGGTGGTGGTGACGGCGATGAATATCGGCCTGATGACGCCGCCCATCGGCATCGGCTTCTACATCGCCTGCAAGATCGGCAACGTTTCGCCCGACGAGGCCATGGGGGCGATCTGGCCCTATCTGGTGGCCCTGATCGTCGGGCTGATCTTCATCGCGGCGATCCCGGCAATCTCCACGGCATTCGTGTGAGAGGGGTTCGCTTTCAAGTAACGTCCTGCCGTCGGGCTCCGCGAAGGTCCTCGACGGCGGCAATATCGACCAACAGGGAGAGAACACGATGACTATCACACGTCGGTCCATGCTGCAGGTGGGTGCCACGGCGGCGCTCGTCACAGGTTTCGGCGCTCGCGCGCAGACGGCCGAATTCACCTACAAATACGCCAACAACCTTCCGGCCGCGCATCCCATGAACCTGCGCGCCACGGAAGCGGCGGAGAAGATCAAGCAGGAGTCCGGCGGCCGCGTCGTGATCCAGATCTTCCCCAACAACCAGCTCGGTTCCGACACCGACATGCTGAGCCAGGTTCGCGCCGGCGGCGTTGAATTCTTCACGCTCTCGCCCCTGATCCTCTCGACCCTCGTGCCGAACGCATCGCTGAGCGGCATCGGGTTCGCGTTCCCCGGTTACGACGCCGTGTGGAAGGCGATGGATGGCGAGCTGGGCGCCTATGTGCGCGGCCAGATTGGCAAGGCGAACCTCGTCGTCATGGACAAGATCTGGGACAACGGCTTCCGCCAGATCACCAGTTCCAACAAGCCGATCCAGACCGCGGCCGACCTGAAGGGCTTCAAGATACGAGTGCCCGTCAGCCCGCTCTGGACGTCGATGTTCACGGCCTTCGAATCCGCGCCGGCCAGCATCAACTTCGCAGAAGTCTACACTGCGTTGCAGACGAAAGTGGTCGATGGCCAGGAGAACCCGCTCGCCATCATCTCCACGGCGAAGCTCTACGAGGTGCAGAAATACTGCTCGATGACGAACCACATGTGGGATGGTTTCTGGTTCCTCGCCAACCGTCGCGCCTGGGAGCGCCTGCCCGAAGACCTGCGCGCCATCGTGGCCAAGAACCTCAACGAGGCCGCCGTCTCGGAGCGCGCCGACGTCGCCAAGCTCAATGCGGGCCTGAAGGACGAGCTTGCCGCCAAGGGCATGGTCATCAACGAGCCCGAGCCCGCCTCCTTCCGCGAGGCGCTGCGCAAAGCCGGCTTCTATGCTGAATGGAAGAAGAAATACGGCGATGAGGCATGGGCCATTCTCGAGAAGGCCGTCGGCAGCCCGCTGAGCTGATCCGCCAAGCCGAACGAGGCACGGCGGCGCGCCCTGCGCCGTCGTGCCATTTCACGAAGCGCGTTAAGGAATGCCATGGTCGATCGACTGAAGGGAAAAACCGCGATCGTCTTCGGCGCGGGTTCCTCTGGACCCGGCTGGGGCAACGGCAAGGCGGCGGCGGTGGCGTATGCGCGGGAAGGCGCGAAGGTCGCCTGCATCGACCTCGTGGCAGAGGCCGCGCAGGAGACGGTCGACATCATCATCGGGGAGGGCGGTGCCGCCCTGGCAATCGCGGCCGACGTGACCGACACGGCCTCTGTTTCCGATGCGGTCGCCCAAGCGGTCGCAGATTTCGCCCGCATCGACATCCTGCACAACAACGTCGGCGTCACCCATATGGGCGGGCCGGTGGAGTTGTCAGAGGCGCAATTCGAGGCCTCGCTCGATCTCAATATCGGGCCGATCTATCGCACCGCCAAAGCCGTGATCCCGCACATGCTGGCGCAGGGCAGCGGCGCGATCGTCAACATTTCGTCCCTCGCCGCGATCCGATGGACGGGCTATCCCTACTTCGCCTATTACGCGACGAAGGCGGCGGTCAATCAGGCGACGGTGGCGCTGGCGATGCAATATGCCCGCCAGGGTATCCGGGCCAATTGCATCATGCCGGGCCTTATCGACACGCCCCTGATCTATCGGCAGATTTCGGGTCAATACGCGTCCGTCGAAGACATGGTAGCCGCCCGCAACGCGGCCGTTCCGGTCGGGCGCATGGGCACGGCGTGGGACATCGCCAACGCGGCGGTGTTCCTTGCCTCCGACGAGGCGCAATTCGTGACCGGCGTTTGCTTGCCGGTCGATGGCGGCCAGAGTTGCGCGGTGGGCGAGTTCCGCTAGATCCGAGCGCGCGAGGAGACGAGAATGGCGTTCGCCACCACCAGCGACGGCACGAAACTGTTCTACGAGACGGTTGGAAGCGGCACGCCCATCGTGTTCGTACATGAATTCGGCGGCAATCATTGGAGCTGGGAACCGCAGCTCAATTACTTCGCGCGCCGTCACCAATGCCTCACCTACGCGGCGCGCGGCTATGCGCCTTCGGATATTCCCGCCGATGTGGAGAAATATTCGCAAGCGCGCGCGGCGGACGACATCATCGAGGTGATGGACGCGGCGGGATTCGAGAGGGCCCATATCGTCGGGCTGTCGATGGGCGCCTTCGCGTGCCTTCACGCAGCCCTGCGGCATCCGCGGCGCATCCTGTCGGCGGTCGTCGCGGGCATCGGCTACGGGTCGGAAAAGAAGCATGAGGCCTATTTCCGGGTCAATGCCCAGCAGGTCGCGGCCTCCATCGAGCGCAGCGTCGAGCGTTTCGCCGCGAGCTACGCGGTGAGCGCCTCGCGGGTGCAGTTCCAGGAGAAAGACCCGCGCGGCTGGGCGCTTTTCGCGTCACGGCTCGCCCAGCATTCGAGCGTCGGCGCCGCCAATACGATGCGTGGCGTGCAGATGCGTCGCCCGTCCCTGTACGATCTCGAAGCGGAATTGTCGGCTCTCGCAGCGCCGCTCCTCGTGATGTGTGGCGACGAGGACGACCATGGCCTTCTGCCGGGCATGTTCCTGAAGCGAGTCGTGCCGCGCTCCGGCCTTTGCGTGCTGCCGAAATCCGGCCATACGCTCAACCTGGAGGAACCGGCGATGTTCAACCGGCTCGTCTCCGAGTTCATCGCCCAGGTGGAAGCGGGACGCTGGGAGCGGCGCGATCCGCGCGCGAATTCGGCCGAGATCATGCGCGCGGAGTAACCGCGCTAGGAGAGGCGACGATGAGACATCTCCGGCATCCGGGGCCCGTCGCGGCCACGCGTGTGAGCGCCGTCGCAGATAGGCCGGTTAGCCTGCGCTTCACGCTCGAACCCGGCGATACCGTAGAAGAGGGGATCGCCAAGGGCTTTCAGGCGGCCGGGTGCCGCGGGGGCGTGGCGGCTTTCGGGTCAGGCCGTTGCGACCCCTTCCAATTCGTCATGCCGGCCGCCTCCCGCGATGGCGTTCATGTGGCGTGGTACAGCGACCTCCTCGCGCCGGAGGGGCCTGTCGACCTCGATGAATGTGTGGCGAGCGTCGGGGAGCGGGACGGAAAGCCGTTCATCCATTGCCATGGCCGTTGGCGAACGGCGGATGGAATGCGGATGGGGCACTTGCTGGCGCCGAACTGCAAGGTGGCGGAGCCGATTGCAGTGACGGGGATCGGCTTCATGAAGGCGACCTTCCGGGGGATTCCGGATGCCGAGACGCTCTTCACGCTGTTCGAGCCACAGGCCGTGGAGGTTCCCACTGAAAGCGGCGCGGGCGCCTTGCTGGTGCGGGTTCGTCCCAACGTGGATATCTGCCTCGCCATCGAGTCGGTGTGCCGGGAACACGGCATCGCAGAGGCGGGCGTATTCGGTATCGGGAGCTTGAACGAAGTTCATTTCGCCGACGGGACATGGATGCACTCGCACGCGACCGAGCTGCTCGTCCGTCGAGGACGGGTCGTGACGGTCGGGGCGGAACCGCGTGCCAGTCTGGACATCGCGGTGGTGGATATCGCTGGCGATATCGCCACGGGAGAAATCCTGCGCGGCGACAATCCCGTCTGCGTGACGTTCGAGCTGGTAATCGTGCCCGACGCAACCTTGCGCTGAATTGCCCGCGGTTTGGGCGAATGCCGCCCCGAATCGACCCATGCCGCCCAAGGTCGCGGCACCGGCGGCGCCAGCTTTGCCGCGCGCGCATAGGTCATATGCACTGACCTTTATTTCGCGCTGCAACAATCCCTGTAAGATCGAACTCAACAAGAACAAAAATACGCACGATGGGAAGCGCTCGGAATCCTCTTGCAACGCCAGGAGAATACCATGTCCATCGCCGGCCCGATCGCTGCCTTCGACACCGCTTCCGCCCCCCGCGCTTCTTTGCTCGCCAACGTCCGCCGGATTGCCGGGCGCATCGCCCACGCGATCGCAGAGTCCAATGACCGACGCGCGAAGCGCGAGATCGCCCGCTTCGTCGCGCTCAATGGCGGCTTCTTCACCGACGACGTGGAGCGCCGGATCGGCGAACGCATGAGCCGCTTCTGATCCCCGACCGCTCGCATCCCCCCGAACACGTCTGTCCGTTGGAGCCCTTCCCATGTTGATGTCCATTGCCATGAACAAGCTGCGCGCGTGGCTTTCCTATCGCGAGACCGTGTACCAGCTCGAAAGCCTCGCGGATCGCGAACTCTTCGATCTCGGCATCGGTCGGCGCGACATCAAGCGACGGGCCCGCGAGGCAACGCGCGCTGCGCGCGTGAACGGCGCGGTGGGCCCGGCAGGAATGCGACTCCCCGCGGGGCAGCCCGCGCGATAAAGCCTACCGCCCGAGATTCTGCATCTGCGCGGCGGCATAGCGCGTCCCTGCCGCGGAGCCCGGCGGAAGGATACGGTCGATGCGGCCGAGATCGTCCGACGTCAGTCCCACATCGAGAGCTCCCACATTCTCCTCCAGATAGCGGCGGCGCTTCGTGCCCGGGATCGGCACGATGTCGTCGCCCTGCGCCAGCACCCAGGCGAGAGCAAGCTGGGCCGGCGCGCAGCCTTTCGACTGCGCCATGGTCTCGATCTCGCGCACGAGATCGAGATTTTTCTGAAAGTTGTCGCCCTGGAAACGCGGGGTGGTGCGGCGGTAATCGCCTTCCTCGAGATCGTCGATGCTCTTGATCTGTCCGGTGAGGAACCCCCGGCCGAGGGGCGAGTAGGGCACGAAGCCAATCCCGAGATCGCGCACGGTCGGCAGCAGCTCGTCCTCGGGATCCCGGCTCCACAGCGAATATTCGGTCTGCAGCGCCGCGATGGGATGCACCGCATGGGCACGGCGGATGGTTTGCGGTCCCGCTTCCGACAGACCCAAGTGCCGGACCTTTCCTTCACGCACGAGGTCGGCCATCGCTCCCACAGTGTCTTCGATGGGCGTGTTGGGGTCGACGCGATGCTGGTAGTAGAGGTCGATCGTATCGATGCCCAGTCGCTTCAGGCTCGCTTCGCAGGCCTTGCGCACATAGGCGGGTGAGCCGTCGATGCCCAGATAGGTGCCGTCCGGCGCCCGCACATTGCCGAACTTGGTGGCGACGACCACCGCATCGCGGCGGTCCCGGATGGCGCGTCCGACGAGCTCCTCGTTGCGGCCCACGCCGTACATGTCGGCGGTGTCGAGAAAGGTCACTCCGAGTTCGATCGCCCGGTGCAACGTGGCGATCGCCTCTGCCTCATCGCGGCCGCCATAAAAATCCGACATGCCCATGCAGCCGAGACCGATGGCGGAGACTTCGAGTTTTCCAAGTCGACGGTGTTGCATGGCGAATTCCTGCGGGCGTGCAAAGGGGAGGCCGGCGCATCGGTCGGCGGCCTGGGAAGTGGCGTCCGCGCGCCCGAAGTCCAGACCCTCGCAGCCAGCGAAAGCCTCAGAGGTAGAAATAGCCCTTGGTGAAGTTCAGGCCGCCTTTCAGCAGGACGGAAAAATCCGCCTTGCCGTCGCCGTTCACATCGCCCTCGACCAGCGTGTAGCCCTTCGCTTTCTCATAGCGAAGCTCGCCCGGCGTCTTGTGGAAGTCGCTCGTGCCGATGAACTTGAACGCCTGATTGCCGGCTTTCTTGGTGTTGGCGTCGATCGCCATCAGGTCGAGCTTGTCTTTCTGCCGGAGCGAGAAATCCAGGATGAGGTCGAGGCCTTCCTTGGTTGTGCGCGAGTCCTTGACGGACGTGAAGACGAACCGATCGGCGCCGGCGCCGCCATGCAGGAGATCGCCCTTAAGGCCGCCGGTGATCCGGTCGTTGCCGGCAAAGCCTTCGAGGATGTCCGAACCGCGATTGCCGATGATCACGTCGTCCCCGGAAAGTGCCGACGAGAAGATCGCCAAATCGTCCTCGGTGGACGCCGTGCTCACCGCCTGAACGAGCACTGGAACGGCGATGCTCAGCCCCTCGATCGAGCCGAGAGCGGTGGGGCCGAAAAAGCCCGTATAGCTTGTGACGACGCCGCCTGAGGGCACGCCTTTCGCGTCATAGGTGAAGCCGTAGCCGCCGAACACGTCGCGCTCGCCCGACGAATAGGCGACGCTGTAGGAGGTCGGCGTCGCGCTGTCGCTGGTGCCGTCGTTCAGGTTGCTGACATTGAGCAGCGCGAGGCTGAACCCGGCCGCGTTGTTCCACACCAACTTCGCCATCGTCGTCTCCATTTTCGAAAGCGGGAGCGTTAGAACATGACGTAAAGGAAAGAACAATAGTACGTCGCCAGTTTCACCTCAGTTTGCGTATACGAGAGTGTAAAATCTGTCGCGTGGGGTGTGAAAGCGCACCAGTTTGGAAACGGACGGTGCCCCCATGACATCTTGCGGAACGAAACCACGCTCAATGTTCTTGCAAGTTATAACGTGATCTTTCGCAGTCCTTAGGGTCGCAGCACGGGATGCAGCGGAACCCCTGGAAATGATCCGAGTTCTGTACCGCACCGGGAGCGAAGCGAACATCTCCCATTGAGGTCAAATTCATGCCAACCATTATTGCCATCGAGTCGAAGACGGTCACCGAAGCGGGTGTTCGCTCCCCGTACGAACATCTCTACCTTGTCAAACGCACCACCGACGATCTTGGAAACGTGATCGATGAGCGCGTGATCCGGGGCGGGTTCAACAACGGCGGCGACCTTCTGGCGCAGGCCAATGTGAGTCTGGCGAGTTCCAACGATGCCCGCGGCAGCGACAGCCTCGCAGAGCGTCATCACCGAGTGCTTAACCTCGCGGGGCGCGATCCGGATGCCGTGTGGAACCTGATGGTTCAGCATGCTGCGAACATCAACAAGGCAGATCTCCAATACAGCGTTGATATTTTTGACGCCTTGCCGGGCGCGGACCTGAACAGCAACACCGTTGTCGCGTCCGCAATGCACACCGTGGGGATCAACGTCGCGACCAATCTCCCGCGCGGCGTCTCTGTGCGTGATGTGCCCCTCTATGACCAGATCGGTGACATGCGGGTGAACGACGTGTTGATCGGCGGAGACCAGCCCGACCGCATCTACGGCGGCGTTGGCAACGACCGGATCGACGGCGGTGATGGCAACGACCGGATCTACGGCGAAGCTGGATCGGATTCCCTGGTTGGCCGCGGCGGCAACGACGTCTTGAACGGTGGCGCCGGCACCGACCGCATGAACGGCGGTCTTGGTAGCGACACCTATTACGTGAATTCAGGCGATAAGGTTATCGACACCGCCGTCGATGACGGCCTCGACCACATCGTCAGCACCACCAATGTCTATCTCTCGCGAACCGGTTACAGCGGCGTGGAAAATCTCACCCTGCGCGGCTCGGGGGATTTGAACGGCTCCGGAAATGCTCTCGCCAACGTCATCACCGGCAACAGCTTCGACAATCGGCTCTCCGGTGGCGGCGGCGATGACAGGCTTGTCGGGAACCGGGGCAACGACGATCTGATTGGCGGCAGTGGGAACGATTGGCTCAGCGGCGGCAGAGGAAAGGATGAACTCTACGGAGGTAGCGGCCGCGACGTGTTGTCCGGCGGCACGGGCTCGGACACCTTCGACTTCCGCTCTACTTCCCACAGCGTGGCCGATACCGCGCTGTCCGACGTGATCGTCGACTTCTCGCGCCTTGACGTCATCGACCTTCACGTCATCGACGCCAACGCAAACCGCGGCCTCAACCAGTCGTTCTCGTTCATTGGCAAGGCCGCGTTCAGCGGTGCTGGACAGCTCCGCTATGACCTCGACCAAAGCGGCAACACGATCGTACAAGCCGATGTGAACGGCGATCTGGCGGCTGACTTCCAGCTTATCCTCCAAGGGTACACGCAAGCCATGGTCCGCGGCGACTTCATCCTCTGAAGCGAGACCTGACGAAGGACGGCCCGCACCCATGGTGTGGGCCGTCCTGCTGCTTGGTTTGATGATGGGCGTGGAAATTGGCTGGGGGACAAGGACTCGAACCTTGACTAGCGGAGTCAGAGTCCGCTGTTCTAGACACCGTCGGCTGTCTCAAAATCCCTTATTTTGGGCCAAAAATCACCGGAGCTACCGGGATATTTTCCTGACATTTCTAGTTCTATATCCACTCCATATCCACTTGCCGGTGCCGCGGCGACCCCCCGTCGCGATAGCGCGTCGGGAGTTCGCGGCCGATCCTGCCGGCCGAAATCGCCCTGCAGACTCGCCGAAACCGCTTGCGGGGGAGTGTAAGCGGTCGGCTACGCTGCGGGTACAGGGCAGGTACAGAGGAGTTACGGGGGTGGGTACAGGAGCGTTACAGGTAAGGTAAATCGTTGCGGGAAAGGGGCTAAWAGTTGCAACCGGCGGTGCCGGTGGCGCGATGGCAGGGCGCTGCGATTGCCACTGCCGCTGCGGCAACCGACGCCATGGCCAAGGCTGGCGTCACCCGGCTCGTTCTGGGCGCCCGGCTGTGTCTGCATCGTTCGAGCAAACTTAAGCTTAGAGTCGATCGGGTTGGTCGTTCCGGGGCGATCAGTTTTGAGTCCGCAGCGCGACGTCCGGCACGTCCCAGGCGGCGAGGTCGGGCTACCGAAAATGGTCGAACTTAACCGTGCGGCGCACGGCCCCACCCCGTCGCAAAAGCGCGGTGAATATGGACGGACGGCTTATTGTGAGCTTGAGCCCAGCTTGCCGCGCGGCGCCGCCACCGCGGTCGGTCGCAGGGCACGAACTTAGCCAGACCCAAAGTGCCGGCTTCTGATGCTGCCGGAGGAGAAAACGCCGCGCGTGCTGGAGCCGAGACTGAAACGGCAAATTTCGGACGCGCCACTTCGGCCGGGGGCCACGCGCTCTAGGCTCCCTTAGCCCACCCGACGTCAGTGGGAGACTTTGCCGTGGCATACTTAACGCCCTGCGGCGAGGAGTCGGGTCTGGCGAGAGGATCGACCGGGCGATTGGGGGTGGCGCAATGCGCGGGGCGGATTTGCCGGACTGGCCAAGCTTGGCCGCTGTGACGACCTTTAGCTTTGGGCTTGGCATCAGCGGGCGGCGGGGCGCAGGCGGCGGGAGAGGGTGTCCTGGCGGCGTTCGAGTTCCGTCAGCACCCGCGAGCGGCGTACCTCTGCTGCAGTAATATAACGTTCTGTTTGTGCGAGGACGTCGACGCGGGCTTCCATCGCGCGGGCGGTAATGGTGTCCCAGTCGAGGGCCGCCTGCTGGAGAATTGCGCTGACTTCGGCGCGGGCTGCAGCATCACCGTTGAGGCAAGCGATGGCGCGCGAGCAGGCGCCGGCGCGGTCGATGACATGGCGGTTTCCGAGGCTCCTTAACCCCTCAAGCGCGCCAATGAGTTTCCACCGAATGCCTTCTGCGAGTTGCTTTGCCTTGAGGCATTTCAGTCGCTCGATTTCCCACGTCAGGTCGGCAAAATCCTTGGCGGCGATTTCAGCGATGACGTCGGACGGCCTGAGCGCCGATACAACGCGGGCGAGAAGATGCTCGTAATCGCTGAGACTTTCGGTGACGAGCAGCGGCTGCCCGGAGAGGAATTGGCCGAGCCCGCAAGCCGGATCGGGGGGTATGAAGGTTTGATCAGTGCGCGGGCCCTCCGGCGCAGCGGCGCTAGTGGGGGAGGCTGGCGTCGGATGGGACATGTCCTGCTCCTGGTTTCGAGGGAGGGTGCTCGCCGGGCGATTCGCCGATCTACCGTAGGCTCGGAATAGTTCGCTAGGGGATCCGGCGAATATCGCCGCACAGTGCCGGGTGAGCGGCCGGCATCCACCTCTGCTGGGGTGTGACCTGATGGACGCCCGGTTTTGCTGATAACTGTGATCCACGAGCGAGGGTGCTCTGACCGTGCGGACGCGACCGGAAGACCGGGTCGGAGCGACGCTCCAGATTTTCGCGATATCGTGGGGAGAATATCCCATCTTGCGAGGCGAGCGACACGGGAAGGCAGGCGCCGAGCCAATACGATGAGTGGCTGAAATTGGAAGGGCTGGCGACCTGGCGCCCGCGATTGTCGACTGATTTGGGCGCTCGCAGACCGCCCAGAGAGTGGCAGTCACGTGGGCGTAAGGGGTTCTTCATCGTCTCAGATCGTGAAGGCGCTTTCAGACTCTGTGCACGCCGGCAGTTGAGATCTGTCCCCCGCTTGCGGACCTCGTTAGCGATCGGATCAACGAGAGCTCGCTACTCGAGGGAGGGTTCGACAATGATTGCCTTCACCTGTGGCGAGGCGCGGTTGGCCAAGAGCGGCTTGCGGCGGGTCAATTCCTGCGGAGCCATCTCGCCGCTCGTCTGGTAAGCTCTCTGAAGCGATTGATGCTGGTCGCGCGAGCAGCCCCTCATATGACAGGCTTGGCTGGCACTCCCGAGCCGCCAGCCGAGCCACAGCAACCCACTTTCGCACGTTGCTCGGATCCTTGGCCATGATCAGTAGTCTGTTGAACGCCGAGGCCAGAGGATGGGCCCGCGCACTCCGCGCCGGCCTCGGCTACGCTTCAGCTTGAATGACACTGCCTGTCAGATTAGGTTCCAACACCTCACGATGGGCAAATGTCAGGCAGGTCAGAACCTGACGGAGGCTATAGTCGCATACGGTGCCAATCGTCGGTAATTCATTGCCCTCGAAGTCGTGTGAAACAAGATATGTCAGACAGTTTCACGCTGCCATTGTGCGCGTGGGATCAGCCCACACCTTCATCGCCTCAAGGAACGCAACGCCGTGGTTGGCCCCTCGGCTCCAAACCACTCGCGCCTGGATCCGCAGGCCCCTGTTCGGGATTTCTAGCTCGAACTGAAAGGGAAGCTTGGAGACATCCGCAAAATAGATTCGCGCCCCTGTATCAGAGAGATCTCGCACCGCGCAATCTAGGACCGAGGCGCGACTGTTGAACACGATCCGTCCCGTGAGAACGGTGCGCCAGCGCCTACTCGAACGACGATTGTCCGTCTCATCCATCGACGATCTCTCTTAATTAGCCGGACAGAGGCGCTACGTGCCCGTGCGAGAACCTTGCACAGCCAAGATTAACAATCGGTAGCCGCTTGTGAGCAGTCCCGTTGAACGTCTTCTCTCCGGGAGGTTTCATGGCGGACGCTCATCGCACCGGGAACCGCGGCCTTACGACATCGGCACGTCCGCCCAACCAAGCGACCCCGCTACCTCGTCAGGTCGTTGCCGGGACCTCGCATGCACTCACGACAAGGCGAGCCGGCCGCACGCGGACGTTCGTGGCGAAGTTACCGTTCGCACTGTGCTCTTAGTTTCGTGCCTACCCCTTCCGATAGCTTGCGACAGGTTGAAAACCAAGCTCCTAGTCTTGCGCCAGAGGAAATCCTCGCAGGATTCGCAATGAGTCCGAGCGCCAAAGGAGGTCGCTGGAAGAAGTTGTTTCTTGTGGCCGGGGGGCTTCATTGGATCCAGTTGAAAATGTTGCGCGTGCCTTATACGAGGCGCAGGATGAAGCACATTCGTGGGAAGCTGAGTCACTGCTCATCAAAAATATGTTCTTACGCTACGCCGACGAAGCGATTGCTTTGCTCGGGCAGAATCCACATGTTCCAGTGTCGTGGGTAACAGCTTTTGCGGAACCGTGGACGCAGGCCGGATCAACGGCACTCGCGTCAGCTGAACACTTCCACTAACGGCTGCGGGCGGAGCACCCGAAGCAGCGTGTGCAACGCGGCCCGCTCGAGGAGGAGTTGACTCGCCAGGCCAATGGTCTTCGTCATCGTTGCCCGACTTGCAAGGGGCACTGCGTTAACAGAATGTAGGCTGCGTTCGATGCCTCCTACCAGTCGCCGAACGGCCGCCACTCGGTCCTACTTCTCGCCAACATCGCGCTCGGAGCACGATAAAGTATGGCTGCCTTGTCGGAGGGAACGATAGCTCATTTGGAACCGCGGTTCTGGGACCCGAAAATCACTGAGAACACTGCCACAAGCAGGCTTGCGCCAAACGGCGCTGCGACCAGTGCAACCATCACACCGCATTGCCAGAGCGTCGCGGCCGTGATCAGCCCGCCGACGAACCCGATAACACCATAAATTATTACCACCGGAATATCTCCGCGTTGGCTCCGGCTCAAGTTGAACCGCAAACCACTTGGGCGCGCTGAATTTTTTGTCGGCGAGGAGGGCAGTACTTGACGCGGGTAGCGGTTAACGTTGTCCGTGCACGGTCCAACGAAGACTAATGCATAACTCAACTCGGTAACTCCACCCGACTTCAGGTCGCCGGGTTGGTTGCTAGTTCCCTAGACAACCTGCCTTTCGCACCGTTGCCATCGCTAGTCGCTTCAGCGGCCACAAGAACCTTTCACGGCGCTGCTGGCGATGCCAGAGTTGAGCTTAGGATCGTCGACGAAACCTCGGCCACGAGAGGCTGAGGTGGTAGCGTACGCCACTCTTACAGCGGTCCATCACCACCGAGGCTGCTGTGCCCAGAAGGGCGCCTGAGCCCTTCACGATCCCATCGGAAAGGCGCCCATGGCGTTCGGGAACCAAATATTGAGCTACTTCAAGTAGTCCAACCATTCCGATTAGTACGAGAACAATGCCGAGGCGGTGTTTCGGATAACCCCAGCCAAAGGTTCCTCCGATTACTGCAAAGGCTGTAAATCGCTCAAGCGCAACCGATGTTCCGGTGATGGGGCGGAACTCAACCGGCAACAGGGTGAATGCTGCGACGGCAAAAACGAGGAGCCATGCGACCCGCCGGAAGAATCTCTGGACTGTCATCGGGATAGGTTATCGTTGAATATCAAATCTCGGTTGCCCATCGGATGTCCCCCCGAGGTGTAGAGCAGTCGCAACTGCACGCTTGATTCCCTTTCGCCTCCTCTTCCGGCGGAACCAACTTGCATCACGGTGACCGGTGGTGCGTCGCCATCCGCCGTTTCGAGCAGTCGATCTAACAACTGCTGGCGTCGACAAACGGCTTAGTTTGATCGCCTGTTAAGTGTGGTGTTCTCGATACCTGCCAGTTTTCTGCCCCTGTAGTCGTGTCCTCATG
>NZ_JBFUHH010000085.1:0-19719 GCF_056402495.1 Microvirga sp. P4_A5
GCATCCACCCGCCCCTTGCGGTGCATGATGTTCTTGAACTGTGAGTGTCCGGCCATTGGGCCTCCAGAGAGACGGCCGAGGGCTCCCGCGAGCAGGGCACCCGTCAGGCCGTGGCTGTTGAGCATCCACCCGCCCCTTGCGGTGCATGATGTTCTTGAACTGTGAGTGTCCGGCCATTGGGCCTCCAGAGAGACGGCCGAGGGCTCCCGCGAGCAGGGCACCCGTCAGGCCGTGGCTGTTGACGATAGCGGGCTTATAAAACGCGGCGAGCCCCGACGCAAAGCCCGTCTCAGAACCAGCTGGTGATGGCGGCRTGAATGAGATGGTAGGACGCGCCGAGCACCGTCACCGTATAGGCAAGACCGGCCAGACCGATGAGATAGCCCCCCAGCAGCAGATAGCCGTCCTCCTCCATCACCGCGATGGAGACGATCACCAGCGCGATGGAGGGCGGAAAATTGGTGCCCGGAAAGGGAATCAGCACCGAGAGCGCCGCCAGGAGCGCAAACAGCCCGACGACCCGATCACCGAGCGGACTGAACAGCTGGGTCAGGCGCGGTCTGCAATAGCTTTCGAGCTTCTGGAGCTTCGGCTCGGCGATATCGATCAGGCGTTTGAATTTGGAAACCGAGACCGTGCGGCGGCGGATGAAGCCGGGCAGCCACGGGTGTTTGTGGCCGAGCAGCATCTGGATGCCGAAGATCAGCACCGGCGTCCCGACGATACCGGCGATCCCGGGCGGCGCCGGCACGCAATTGGGCAGGCTGAACAGGATCAGCACGAACCCGAAGGCCCGTTCCCCGAAGGCATGCATGATCTCGCCGATGGAGATGGTGTCGGATCGGGCATTGTCGATGACGGATCGCAGGACCGCGGAGGCGCTCTTGTGCCCCTCGGCTTCGGGCAACGTGCCGTTATGCGTCACCGAATAGGGCTTCTGGTCGAGATTGGCGTCCACTCTGGTCCTCCGTGACGAACAGATGGGCATGCATTGTGGCAAGCCAAGGGACGCTACAAGGAAAGGCCACGGTCTAATCCCAGAAGCGCGGCCATGATTCTTCGAGATGCGGGCCAAGCCTCACCGCCGCGACGCGGTGCGCGAGCCCGGTGCGATCATCGGTCTCGACCGCGATTCCGGAGAGCGTCCCCTCCCCGAGGCCAGGCTCCATGCGGGGGCCGGGGGTCTTCTGCAGAAAGCGGCGGATCGATTCCTCCTTCTGCATGCCGAGGATCGTGTCGTAATCGCCGCACATGCCCGCATCCGACATATAGGCGGTTCCGCCGGACAGAACTCGGTGATCGGCGGTCGGCACATGGGTGTGGGTGCCGACGACGAGGGAGGCGCGACCGTCGAGGTAATGGCCCATGGCCTCCTTCTCGCTGGTCGCCTCGGCGTGGACGTCGACGATGACGGCGTCCGCCACCTGCCCGAGGGGGCAGGCTTCGAGCTCCCGGTCGAGCGCCGTGAAGGGATCGTCGAGGGGATCCATGTAGAGCCGGCCCATGACGTTGACGACGAGAACGCGTTTCCCCGTCGCCGTGTCGATGAGATTGGCGCCCCGCCCAGGGGTGCCGGCTGGAAAATTCACCGGCCGCAAAAGCCGTGTCTGGCGCTCGATGAAGACCAGGGTCTCGCGCTGGTCCCAGGTGTGATTGCCGAGCGTCACCGCGTCCGCCCCCGCGTTCAGGAGGTCGTCGCAGATCGCCTCGGTGATGCCGAAGCCGCCAGCCGAATTCTCGCCGTTGATGACCACGCAATCGAGCTGCCACCGGTCGCGCAATCCGGGAAGACGCTCCACCACCGCGTTGCGGCCCGGCCGACCGACCACATCGCCAAGAAACAGAAGACGCATGGGAAATCCTTGGGAATGACCGCCCTAGGGGCTGGTTCTGATCAGTTCGTTCTCGGTGATGACGATATCCAGCAAACGGTCGTGCGGTTCAAGCGGCACCGCGTCGATCTCCTGGACCGCGTAGGCCAACCCGATCGTCAGGACGGGATGCTTCTTCTCGAGCTCCGCGATCGCGCGGTCGAAATGGCCCTTGCCGTAGCCGATGCGGCCGCCGCGCCGGTCGAACGCCGCCAACGGGATGAGGAGCGCCGCCGGGTAGATCTCCGGCGCATTCGGCCCCGGCTCATGCACGCCGAATCCGCCCTTGATCAAAGGATCGCCCGGCTGCCACAGCCGAAAACTGAGATGCGGGTGAATGATCTGCGAAAGCGCCACCTCCTGCCCCCGGGCGGCGAGCGCCTCCATGATCGGGCGCGGATCGACCTCGCTGCGGATCGGCCAATAGGCGCCGATCGTGCCGGTCTCTTTCAACTCGGGGAGGTCGAGGGCCCGGGCAGTGACGCTTTGCGCCGCGTCGGTCCGGAAGGCCTCGTCGAGCCCGTCGCGCCGGGAAAGTGCCTGCTGGCGAAGCTTTTCCTTGAGGTCGGCGAGAGGGAGTGTGGTCATGAATGGTCTTGAGTGCGGAGCCGCGAAAGTCGTCAGAGAAGCGATCCCGGGAACCTACTTGTGTAGGTGGGCGCCATGTGTCCCGGTCCAGGGACCGGGTCAGGGACAGCTCCCTTGGGATCGTTAAGGCCCCGGGGAAATGATCTCTAGACGTGCCCCACAGCCCCGCCCTCCGTATGTAGGGACGATGAGGGTGCGGGGGAAGGGGAAAGTTGGTGCTATCTGCGGTTCGGAAAGGTCGGACGCTGGCGCCGGTCTCCTCAACCCGGCCCGTTCAACCCCCGCGCCAGCCGCTCGATCCGGTCGGCGGCCTTCTGGATGCCGTCGGCGAGGCGGGTTTCGATCATCTGGCTGCGTTCGTCGCCCGTCGAGGCGAAGGAGCGGATCCCGTTGAGCTCGGCCTCCATGGCGGCAAGCCGCTTCTGCAGGTCGTGCATCTCGTCCGCCATGGTGATGGCCGCCATGACGTGGAGACGCATGTCGCCGATCTCGCCGAAGGTGCCCCGCATCTCCTCGATCTTCGCATCGAGGGAAGCAGCCAGACCTTTCAGATGGTCCTCCTCGCCGTCCGCGCACGCGATGCGGTAGGTCTTTCCGGCAATCAAGACAGAAACCTGTGACAACTCAGCCCTCCTCGGGTTCGAGTTCGCCGGCCTGATGAAGCACGCTCTGGATCGTCCCGATGGCGACGCGGACGCGCTGGCTGACGTCGTCCGTCGCCGCCTCGTAGCGCTGCAGGCGGGTCAGGGCGCCATCGAGCTCGCCTGCGAGGCGGGCGCGATCGTCCTGCATGAGCTGAAGTTCGGTCTCCAGATCGCCGCGCCGCTTTTCGGCTTCGAGCCGCCGTGAAACCGAGGCCTCGAGAAGCCCGAGGGCAATATCCAGCCGTTTCAACGCGTCATCGAGAATGGGTGTCATCGCAACTCCGGGAATCGTCCCCGACACTAGGCCGGTCGTTACCGAGGGGCAACGGGGCTGCGAGGTTATGCAGAACCTCGTCTCCCGCGCATGCCGTCGGTCTGCTCGCGGGCTGCGAAGTCTTTGACTCGCCCGGCCCTCGTGTTAAGGAGCCCACGCCCCCTCAGATGAGGTTTCGTGGCGACGAATCCTGCTCGCGCGAAGCCGCCAAGACTTGTGGATTACCAACCGTGCCAGATTCTGCCCCCGCCGACCGCGTCACACACTCGGACATGGCGAATGCCGTTCGCGTTCTCGCCATGGATGCAGTCGAGCAAGCAAAGTCCGGCCATCCGGGCCTGCCGATGGGCGCGGCCGACATGGCAACGGTGCTGTTTACGAAGTTTCTGAAATACGACGCCACGGAGCCGACCTGGGCCGATCGCGACCGCTTCGTTCTCTCGGCCGGCCACGGCTCCATGCTGCTCTATGCGCTGCTGCACCTGACCGGCGTGAAGGGCATGACGATCGATGAGCTGAAGAATTTCCGCAAGCTCGATTCCAAGACGCCGGGCCACCCGGAAAATTTCATGACGCCGGGGGTCGAGACCACCACCGGCCCGCTCGGACAGGGCATCGCGACCGCGGTCGGCATGGCCATGGCGGAGCGGATGCTGAACGCCGAATACGGCGACGATCTCGTCGATCACCGCACCTACGTGATCGCCTCGGACGGCGATCTCATGGAGGGCATCAGCCACGAGGCGATCTCGCTTGCCGGGCACCTGAAGCTCAGCCGCCTGATCGTTCTCTTCGACGATAACGGCATCTCCATCGACGGGCCGCTGTCCCTGTCGGAATCCGGCGACCAGGTGAAGCGCTTCGAGGCTGCCGGCTGGCGCGCGGTGCGCGTCGACGGCCACGATCCGCAGGCGATCGCCCGCGCCCTGTCCCGGGCGCAGAAATCCGACCGCCCGACGATGATCGCCTGCAAGACCACCATCGGCTACGGCGCGCCCAAGAAGGCCGGCACCTCCAAGGCTCACGGCGAGCCGCTGGGCGCCGAGGAATTGGCCGGCGCGAAGGCGTCCTATGGATGGAAATCCGAACCCTTCGCGCTTCCGGACGCGATCCGCGACGCGTGGACGAAGGCGGGCCGCAAGGGCCGCCGCCAGCGCAAGGCCTGGACCGACCGCCTGAAGGCAGCGCCCGCGGAGACCCGCCGCGAATTCGAGCGCCGCATGAAGGGCGTGCGTCCCGAAGGGCTTTCCGCGGCCGTCGCGAAGCTGAAAGCACGCCTTCTCGCCGAGCCGCAGAACGTGGCGACCCGCAAGGCCAGCGAAATCGCCCTCGAGGTGATCACCGAAGCGGTGCCCGAGATGGTGCTCGGTTCGGCCGACCTGACGCCCTCCAACAACACCAAGACCAAGAATCTCACCGCCATCTCGCCGGGCCATTTCGCCGGCCGCTATGTCCATTACGGCATCCGCGAGCACGGGATGGCGGCGGCCATGAACGGCATTTCGCTCCATGGGGGCTACCTGCCGGCGGGCGCGACCTTCCTGGTCTTCGCCGATTATGCGCGTCCCGCCATGCGCATCGCGGCGCTTGCCGGAATCCCCGTGATTTACGTGATGACCCACGATTCCATCGGCCTCGGCGAGGACGGCCCGACCCACCAGCCGGTCGAGCATCTGGCGTCGCTCCGCTCGATGCCGAAGATGCGGGTCTACCGCCCGGCCGACGCCATCGAGACCGCCGAGTGCTGGCAGCTCGCCGTCGAGCGCACGGACGGGCCGAGCCTCCTGGCATTGACCCGCCAGAACCTGCCGCAGGTCCGCAAGGAGGCGGGGGAGAAGAACGTCTCGGCCACCGGCGCCTATGAATTGTCGCCCTCCAGCGGCAAGGCGCGCGCGACCATCTTCGCGTCGGGCAGCGAGGTCGAGATCGCGCTCGAGGCGCAGAAACTTCTCGCCGAACAAAGCTTCGCGGTTCGCGTTGTGTCGGTACCGTCGCTCGATCTCTTCCTGTCGCAGCCCGAGAGCGTTCGGGCCCGCATCATCGGTGATGCGCCCATCAAGGTGGCGGTCGAGGCGGCCGTGCGTTTCGGCTGGGATGCGGTGATCGGTTCAGACGGTATCTTCGTCGGCATGAGCGGGTTCGGCGCAAGCGCGCCTTACAAGGATCTCTACCGGCATTTCGGCATCACCGCCGAAGCGGTGGCCGAAAAGGTCCTCAGGACCCATAATCTCTGAGGTTTTTTGCAGCGATGAACCTCGTCGCACAAGGGAGCTAGGACAATGACGGTGAAGGTCGCGATCAACGGCTTCGGTCGTATCGGGCGCAACATCCTGCGCGCCATCGTGGAAAGCGGTCGCACGGACATCCAGGTCGTGTCGATCAACGATCTCGGCCCTGTCGAGACCAACGCCCACCTGCTGCGCTACGATTCGGTGCACGGCAAGTTCCCGGCCGACGTGAAAGTCGAGGGCGACTTCATCGTGGTCAACGATCAGCGCATCAAGGTCACGGCCATCAAGGACCCGGCGCAGCTTCCGCACAAGGAACTCGGCGTCGATATCGCGCTGGAATGCACCGGCTTCTTCACCTCGAAGGAAAAAGCCTCGGCGCACCTCACCGCCGGCGCCAAGCGCGTGATCGTCTCGGCCCCGGCGGACGGTGCCGATCTCACGGTCGTGTACGGCGTCAATCACGACAAGCTGACGAAGGATCACATCGTCATTTCGAATGCCTCCTGCACCACCAACTGCCTCGCCCCGGTGGCGAAGGTGCTGCACGACGCGGTCGGCATCGAAAAGGGCTTCATGACGACGATCCATTCCTACACCAACGACCAGCCGTCGCTCGACCAGATGCACAAGGACCTGTATCGCGCCCGCGCCGCCGCCGTGTCGATGATCCCGACCTCGACSGGCGCYGCCAAGGCSGTSGGCCTSGTGCTGCCGGAACTCAASGGCAAGCTCGACGGCRYSTCGATCCGCGTGCCGACSCCSAACGTCTCGGTGGTGGATTTCAAGTTCATCCCGAAGCGCCCGACCTCGGTCGAGGAAATCAACAACGCCATCAAGGCCGCGGCAGACGGTCCCCTCAAGGGCGTGCTCGCCTATACGCACGAGCCGAAGGTCTCGATCGATTTCAACCACGATCCGGCATCGTCCACCTTCCATATGGACCAGACCAAGGTGCTGGACGGTACCCTCGTTCGCGTGCTGTCGTGGTACGATAACGAATGGGGCTTCTCGAACCGGATGGCGGACACCGCCGTCGCCATGGCGAAGCTGATCTGACGGAGCTTGTCGATGACCGCTTTCCGCACGCTCGACCAGGCTGACGTCCGGGGAAAGCGCGTCCTCGTCCGCGTCGATCTGAATGTTCCGATGGAGAACGGCCGGATCACCGATGCGACCCGCATCGAGCGCATCCTGACGACGCTCCAGGAGATCTCCGACAAAGGCGGGAAGGTGATCCTTCTCGCCCATTTCGGCCGACCGAAGGGACGCGATCCGAAAGAGAGCCTGCGGCCGGTGGCCGAGGCGGTCGGGCAGCATCTCAAAAAGCCCGTCGCCTTCGCGGAGGATTGCGTGGGCGATGCGGCCGAAAAGGCCGTGGCGGCCTTGAAGGACGGCGACATTCTCCTCCTCGAAAACACCCGCTTCCACGCAGGCGAGGAGAAGAACGAGCCGGCCTTCGTGAAGCAGCTTTCGGCGCTCGGCGACCTTTATGTCAACGACGCCTTCTCGGCCGCCCACCGCGCCCACGCCTCCACGGAAGGGCTCGCCCATGCGCTGCCCTCCTATGCGGGCCGCACCATGCAGGCGGAGCTCGAAGCTCTCACCAAGGGGCTCGAAGCCCCAGCCCGCCCTCTCGTCGCCATCGTCGGCGGCGCGAAGGTGTCGAGCAAGATCGACCTTCTGGAAAACCTCGTGAAGAAGGTCGATGCGCTGGTCATCGGCGGCGGCATGGCCAACACCTTCCTGCACGCCATGGGCCTCGGCATTGGCAAGTCGCTTGCCGAAAAGGACCTGGCCGATACGGCGCTTCGGATCCTCGAGAAGGCGCGCGAGACCAATTGCGCCATCATCCTGCCGGTGGACGGGGTTTGCGCCTACGAATTCAAGGCCGGCGCCTATAACCATGCTTACGGCATCGACGCGATCCCGGACGATCAGATGATCCTCGACGTGGGGTCGCAATCGGTCGAGCGGATCAATTCGGCCATCAACGACGCGAAGACGCTGGTCTGGAACGGCCCGCTCGGGGCCTTCGAGATCACGCCCTTCGACCAGGGCACCGTGGCGGCCGCGCGCCATGCGGCGGAACGCACCAAGGCCGGCAAGCTGGTCTCGGTGGCGGGGGGCGGCGACACCGTGTCGGCGCTCAACCATGCTGGCGTTGCGGACGACTTTTCCTATGTATCGACAGCGGGCGGCGCTTTCCTCGAATGGCTCGAAGGCAAGCCCTTGCCCGGTGTCGACGCGCTGAAAGCCTAGGCCGCGCGGCTTCTGCGACTTCAAAAATCAACAAACGGAGGACGATATGGCACGCATCACCTTGAGACAGCTTCTCGATCACGCTGCCGAGCAGGGCTACGGCGTACCTGCGTTCAACATCAACAACATGGAGCAGGCGCTCGCGATCATGGAGGCGGCGAACGCTCTCGACGCGCCGGTGATCATCCAGGCGAGCCGCGGCGCGCGCTCCTACGCCAACGACATCATGCTCAAGCACATGATGGACGCCGTCACCGAGATCTACCCGCATATCCCGGTCTGCGTTCATCTCGACCACGGCAACGAGCCTGCGACCTGCATGACCGCSATCCAGKCGGGCTTCACCTCGGTGATGATGGACGGCTCGCTCAAGGCCGACGGCAAGACCCCGGGCGATTGGGACTACAACGTGGATGTCACCCGCCGCGTGGTCGAAATGGCGCATCTCGGCGGCATCTCGGTCGAGGGCGAACTCGGCGTGCTCGGCTCCCTCGAGACCGGCATGGGCGACAAGGAAGACGGCCACGGCGCCGAGGGCAAGCTCAGCCACGACCAGTTGCTCACCAATCCCGACGAGGCCGTCAAGTTCGTCGCCGAGACGAAGGTCGACGCGCTGGCCATCGCCATGGGCACGTCCCACGGGGCCTACAAGTTCACCCGCAAGCCCGATGGCGCGATCCTCGCCATGAACGTTATCGAGGAAATCCACGCGAAGCTGCCGAACATGCATCTGGTGATGCACGGCTCCTCTTCCGTGCCGCAGGACCTGCAGGACGTCATCAACCAGTACGGCGGCAAGATGCCCCAGACCTGGGGCGTCCCGGTGGAGGAGATCCAGCGGGGCATCAAGCACGGCGTCCGCAAGATCAACATCGACACCGACAACCGGATGGCCATGACCGGCCAGATCCGCAAGATTCTGACCGAGAATCCCGGCGAGTTCGACCCGCGCAAGTACCTCAAGCCCGCCATGGAAGCCATGACCAAGCTCTGCAAGCAGCGCCTGCAGGAATTCAACACGGCCGGACAGGCCTCCAAGATCAAGCGCGTTCTCACCCCGGCCGAGATGGCCAAGCGTTACGCGGCAGGCGAACTCGACCCGAAATTCAGCACGGACCGCAAGGCCGCCGAGTAATCGATCCGGGTTTTGCCCCAATCATCGAAGAGAAGCGGGGCCTCGCATGATGGCCCCGTTTTCGTTATGGCGTAGCTATCCGATCTCCTTGTCCTCTCGCGATCCGTGGAATATGGCCGAACCTGCAGCCCGCCTCTATCTCATCACCCCCGTCGTCGACGACCCGGCCGTTTTCGCGCCGCGTCTCGCGGAGGCCTGCGCGACCGGCCATGTGGCGGCCCTGCTTTTGCGGCTGCCGAAGGCCGAGGAGCGGACCCTCGTGAACCACATCAAGGTTCTGGCCTCCTCGGTCCAGGATCATGGAACGGCCCTCATCATCGCGTCCGCCGGCGAGGCTGATCTCGCCATCGTCGCCGGGCGCGCCGGTGCCGACGGCGTCCATGTGACGAGCGGCCAGTTCGACCTGAAGGACCTGCGCCAGCAGCTCAAATCCGAGCGCGCGCTCGGCGTCGGCGGCCTTCGCACGAAGGACGAGGCCATGGCGGCCGGAGAGGCGGGAGCCGATTACCTGCTGTTCGGCGAACCGCGCGCCGACGGCAGCGTCCCGGCGCTCGACAGCGTGATCGAACGGGCGGCCTGGTGGGCCGAGATTTTCGAGACGCCCTGCGTGGCCTATGCGGCGGATCTGGACGCGATCCCGACGCTGGTCGCGACCCATGCGGAATTCATCGCCCTCGGTGACGCAGTCTGGTCCCATCCCGAGGGCCCGGCAAAGGCGGTGGCCGCGGCCGTGGCGCTGATCGGTGAGCGCGAGGCGCAGGATTGATGCGCGCCCTCCTTGTGTCTGTGGCCCTCTTGGCGGCTGCGTTGTCGACTGGGCCCGCCCAGGCGGCGCCGGATCTCGCCTATGGGGCCTACCAACGCGGCCACTACAACGAGGCGTTTCGCGAGGCGACCCTGCGGCTCGAAAAGAACAAGACCGATTCCGCCGCCATGACCCTCTTGGGCGAATTGTACAACCAGGGCCTCGGCGTGCCCGTGAACCCGGTGAAGGCTGCGGAATGGTATCGGCTGGCGGCGGCGCGCGGCGACGCGAAAGCGCTCTCGTCCCTGGGCCTGATGGCGCTCGAAGGCCGCGGCATGGACAGGAACCCGGCGCAAGGCCGTGCCTGGCTCGAGGAAGCAGCCGCGAAGGGCAACCCGGTCGCGAGCTACAATCTGGCGCTGATCCTTCTGTCGAGCAACGCCGACGCGGATGTCCGACGCACCCTCGAATTGTTGCGGGTCGCAGCCGACGCGGAACTTCCCGACGCCCAGCATGCCCTCGGGGTCCTTTACCTGAAAGGCCGGGGCATCACCCGAAACCCCACCGAGGCCGCATCCCTCTTCGAGCGGGCGGCCCAGAACGGGTCATCGGTGGGCGACGTCGAATACGCGATCCTTCTCTTCAACGGCGAAGGCGTGATGAAGAACGAGAGCAAGGCGGCGCAGTATTTCCGCCGCGCCGCCGCGAAGGGCAGCGCCATCGCGCAGAACCGCCTGGCGCGCCTCCTCGTCTCGGGGCGCGGCGTGCCGGTCAACAAGGTCGACGCCGCGGCCTGGCATATCCTCGCAGTAGGACAGGGCCTGGCCGATCCCTGGCTCGACGACGCGCTGCGGGACATGACTCCGGACGAGAAGAAGAAGGCCGAAAAGCTGGCGGGCGAACGGCTGGGGATGCGCTAGCGCGCAGGCGGGTGGACGGCCCGTAACGGGGCGCAAAGCCGCGCTGTCGCTTGACCTTCGGGTCCCGGCGTGGTCCATCCGGCCTCACCCCTTTCCCGCTCCCCGAATTCAGGACCGCCCGCCGATGATCCGCTCGCCCCTCATGACCGTCATGACCGATGCCGTGATGAAGGCTTCGCGCTCCCTGAAGCGGGATTTCGGCGAAGTCGAGAATCTCCAGGTGTCGCGAAAAGGGCCGGGCGATTTCGTGTCCGCCGCCGACCGCAAGGCCGAGCAGATCCTGCGTGACGCGCTCGAAAAGGCGCGGCCCGGCTATGGCTTCATCCTCGAAGAGGGCGGGACCGTCAAAGGCACCGATCCGAACCACCGCTGGCATATCGACCCCCTCGACGGCACCACGAACTTCCTCCACGGCATTCCGCAATTCGCCATTTCGGTCGGTCTCGAACGGGACGGCCAGATCGTCGCCGGTGTGGTGTACGATCCGATCAAGGATGAGCTGTTCATCGCCGAAAAGGGCAAGGGCGCGTATCTCAACAATCGCCGCATCCGCGTTGCTGCCCGCATCGAGATGGCGGACGCGGTCGTTGCCTGCGGGCTGCCCCATATCGGCAAGGGCGATCACGGTGTGTTCATGAAGGAACTCTCCGCCGTCATGGGCCATGTGGGCGGCATGCGCCGCTTCGGCGCCGCAGCCCTCGACCTCGCCTATGTGGCCTGCGGGCGGCTGGATGCCTATTGGGAGCGCGGCGTGAACAGCTGGGACGTGTCGGCCGGCATGCTGCTGATCCGCGAGGCCGGCGGCTATCTCTCCGACGTCGATGGCGGGACGGATCCGCTCAATGCCGGCAGCATCGCGTGCGGCAACGAGACCCTGCATCGCGAGCTGCTCAAGCTCCTGAAATCCGCAAAACGGTAATTCTATCCCAGATTTCTGTTCGTCCAGCTTCGGTGCGCCTCCGCTACGCTTGATCCGGCGCGACGGCCCGGTCACATTGCGGGAGCGTGATGCTGAGAACCGTCCAGAGGTTTTCGGGGCACATCCCGCCTGAGTTGCTGGTATCGATCACGGTGTTCGAATCTCGTGATCCAGGGCGTTGCGCACCGAGAGAGCAGGATAACGATGGACGAACAACCCCTTACCCCACCGCGGATCTATCTGATCCGGATGGCGGTGTTCCTGATTCTGGCAGGGTTTGTGGCGTTCATTCTCTACCGGCAGATCATCGACGCCTTCATGGCGAATCCGGGCTTGAACGGCCTCATCGTGGGCGTGACGATCATCGGCATCGTGCTGGCGATCCGGCAGGTGGTGAGGCTTTTCCCCGAGATCCGCTGGGTCAACACCTTTCGGCAGACCGAGGAAGGCATGCTGCCTCCCAATCCGCCCATTCTGCTCGCGCCCATGGCGTCCTTCATCAGCGGTCGCTCGGCCCAATCGACGCTCTCCGTCGCGGCCACCCGCTCGCTTCTGGACTCGATCGGCGCGCGCCTGGACGAGAGCCGCGAAATCGTCCGCTATCTGGCGGGACTGCTGGTCTTTCTCGGCCTGCTTGGAACCTTCTGGGGCCTCATCGACACCGTCGGCTCGGTCGGCCGCATCATCTCATCGCTTCGCACCGGGCAGGATTCGGCGGTCCTCTTCGACGAACTCAAGAATTCGCTGGCGGGCCCGCTCCAGGGCATGGGTCTGTCGTTCTCGGCATCGCTGTTCGGCCTCGCCGGCTCGCTGGTGCTGAGCTTCCTCGATCTCCAGGCGGGCCAGGCGCAAAGCCGCTTTTATACCGAACTCGAGGATTGGCTCGCCATGTCCACCATGGACACGACGGGCGCTGATCTTCAGGCCCGTCCCGGCACCTCCAACGACCTTGCGACCGCGCTCCACCGTCTGACCGCGGCGGTCAATGACGGCGCCGGAGGGCGGGCCTCCACGCAGGCCATGGCCAATCTTGCCGAGGGCGTGCAGGGCCTCGTCCAGCACATGCGGGCCGAACAGCAGATGATCCGCGACTGGGTGGAGGCGCAGGCCGCGCGCGAGAAGGAACTGAAGCAGGTGCTCGATCGCCTGTCGCAAGAAAGACTGCCCTGATGCCGGTTGCAAGTTCGGGCAGGCGGCGTCGCGGCCCCCGGGGAGAGCTCAATTACTGGCCGGCCTTCGTCGATGCGCTCTCGACCCTTCTGCTCGCGATCGTGTTTCTCATCTCGGTGTTCATGGTCGGGCAGTTCTTTCTGTCCCGCGAATTGTCGAGCCGCGACACCGTGCTCGACCGCCTGAACCGCCAGATATCGGAATTGACCGACCTGCTGTCGCTTGAGCGCTCGGGCCGGCGCACGCTGGAGGAGAATCTCAATTCCCTCCAGACGACCCTGCAGGCGGCGGAGGCCGACCGGGAGCGGCTGCAGAACCTCGTCGAAAGCGGCGGCGCCGCGCAGACCCGCGCCGATGATCTGAACCAGGCTCTCACCACGGAGCGGCAGGCCACCGGGCGCGCCATGAGCCAGATCGACATCCTCAATCAGCAGATCGCCGCCATGCGCCGGCAACTCGCCGCTTTGGAGGAGGCGCTGAACGCGTCCGAAACCCGCGACAAGGACAGTCAGGCGCGGATTGCCGATCTTGGTTCACGGCTGAATGTGGCCCTGGCGCAGAGAGTGCAGGAGCTGGCGCGATTCCGCTCCGATTTCTTCGGCCGCCTGCGCCAGATTCTCGGCAACCGGCAGGATGTGAGAATCGTCGGCGACCGCTTCGTTTTCCAGTCGGAGGTGCTGTTTCCGGCTGGACAGGCGACGCYTCGGCCCGAAGCCTCCGGCGAACTCGATCGCATCGCCAGCGCGCTGGTCGAGCTCGAGAAGCAAATTCCCCCCGACATTCCTTGGGTGATCCGGGTCGACGGTCATACGGATTCGCGGCCGATCGCGACGGCGCAATTCCCGTCGAACTGGGCGTTGTCGGCGGCCCGCGCCATCGCGGTGGTGCAGGCCTTCGCGGCCCGGGGCGTGTCGCCGCAGCACCTGCTTGCGGCAGGCTTCGGCGAATACCAGCCGCTCGATCTCGCCACCACCGAGGAGGCCTATTCGCGCAATCGGCGCATCGAGCTGAAACTCACCGAACGTTGAACTCAGGCGGGTTTCCCGAGCGCCCTCGCCACGTCGGAGACCTGCACGCCCACGCGTTTGACGGTGCTCATGAGTTGGTCGCGCGAGACGCGCCAGCGCCCGGTCCAGTAGCGGATCTCCCAATCCTCGTGGAGGTTGATGCGCGGGGAATCCTGCGGATGCCGCCTGCTGCACATGCCGATCATGGTTGTCTCCCCGAGGACGCCGTGCCGGCGCGACGCCGGCTCTCACATAACCGGCAAAACGGGAATCGGTTTCGATCGGTTTACTCGGCCGCCTGCACCTCCCCGTCGGGATCGGTGAACTGGAGCCTCGCCAACCGCGCGTAGAGCCCGCCTTCGGCAAGAAGCGCCTCGTGGGTCCCCTCTTCGACGATCCGGCCCTGATCCATCACCAGGATGCGGTCGGCGGAGCGGATCGTGGCGAGCCGGTGGGCGATGACGAGGGTCGTGCGGCCCAGCATCAGCCGGTCGAGGGCGGTCTGGACCTTGCGCTCGCTTTCCGCATCGAGTGCGGACGTCGCCTCGTCGAGAAGCAGGATGGGCGCATCCTTCAGGATGGCCCGGGCGATCGCCAGACGCTGCCGCTGTCCCCCCGACAGGGTGACGCCGCGTTCGCCGATGAGGGTGTCGTAGCCCTGCGGCATGGCGCGAATGAAGCCATCCGCCGCCGCGAGCGTCGCAGCGTGGACGATCTCCTCCTCGGTGGCGTCATGACGTCCGTAGCGGATGTTGTCGCGAACGCTGGCGCCGAACACCGTCGGGTCCTGCGGCACGAGCGCCATGCGCGACCGCAACGCCACCGGGTCGGCCTGCGGGACCGGGACGCCGTCGACGAGGATCCGGCCCTTCTGGGCATCGTAGAACCGCAGCAGCAATTGCAGGACGGTGCTTTTCCCGGCCCCCGACGGTCCCACCAGCGCCACCCGCTCGCCGGGGGCGAGGCGGAGCGTGAAGCCCTTGAGCGAGGGCCGCTCGTTGCTGGAGGGATAGGAGAACCACACATCCTCGAACGACACCGTGCCGGGCGACGGCACCGGCAGCGGAACCGGATGCGAAGGCGCCCGGATGGCAGGCTCGGTGGCGAGGATCTCGCCGAGCCGCTCGGCCGCGCCCGCCGCTTGCGCGAGTTCGCCATAGACCTCCGAGAGCTGGCCGAGGGAGCTTGCGGCGAACACCGCGTAGAGGACGAATTGGGACAGCTGGCCCGGCGTCATGGTGCCGCTCATGACATCCTGCGCGCCGTACCACAGCACCCCCACGACGCTCGCCGATACCATGAAAATGCCGATGCCGGTCAGGAACGACCGCATGGTGGTGGACAGGCGGGCGGCCTCGAAAGCCTGTTCGGCGGCGGCGGCGAACCGCGCGGCCGTTTCCTGCTCCATCCCGAAGGCCTGCATGGTGCGAACCGCGCCGACGGCTTCGGCCGCATAGGCCGAGGCGTCGGCCAGCCGGTCCTGCGCGGCGCGGGATCGCCGCTGCACGGCGCGGCCGGAGATCACCAACGGCAGCACGATGGCGGGTATGGCGAGCAGCACGAGGGCCGACAGCTTCGGGCTCGTCACGATCATCAGCGCCACCGCGCCGACGAACAGGAAGACGTTGCGCAGCGCAATCGAGATGCTGACCCCGAAGGCGGCCTTCACCTGCGTGGTGTCGGCGGTCAGGCGCGAGACGATCTCGCCGCTCTTGGTGCGGTCGAAAAAGGCCGGATCGAGGATCGTCAGATGACGGAAGACCGCGGCGCGCAGATCCGCCACCACCCGCTCGCCGAGCGTGATCACGAGGTAGAACCGGGCGGCGCTTGCCGCCGAGAGCACGCCCACGACCAGCAGCAGGACGAGAAAATACGCATTGATGAGGGTGCGGTTATCCGACGAGAAGCCGAAATCCACTACGCGCCGAAGGGCGATGGGCATGACGAGGGTGGCGGCCGAGGCGACGACCAGCGCCACCAGGGCGGCGGCAATCCGCCCCTTGTAGGCGATCGCGTAGGGCACGAGGGGCCGCAGCGCGGAGAGTGCTGCTTTCGGGCGGGGAGTTCTGGCAGGCATGGCGGCCATATCGATCTGTCAGCTTTCGTGCCCGGCTGGGCGTGTCGTGGAATCGCGTTTTGGCGCTCTGGCCGCCTTGCGGGTTCCGAATCTCGGTTTCAGGGTCCGAAACCTGTTTCAGGGCCCCATCTCTTGTTTCAGGGTTCCAAGTACGGTATAGGCCGGCAACCTTTCAAGACAGGCTCGAATTTTCAGGCTGCAGGCTGGCCCATCGGACAGCCGCACGAGGACATGGCAATGGCGCGCAAATCAACCGAACATCCGGACTATCATTTCATCAAGGTCGTGATGACCAACGGCACCGAGTTCACCACCCGGTCGACCTACGGCAAAGAGGGCGACAGCATCAACCTCGATATCGACCCGAGCACCCACCCGGCCTGGACCGGCGGAACGCAGCAATTGCTCGACCGTGGCGGTCGCCTGTCGCGCTTCAACTCGAAGTTCGGCAACATGGCCTTCAAGAAGTAATTCTTGCAAGAACCGGGGTTGTCGCACCCCTGACGAAAAAGCCCCGCGCGAGCGGGGCTTTTTTCGTTCAATCGGCGGAGCGGTGCGGGGAAGGTGCGCGGGAGCCCACCCCGAAAGTCCGCTCCAGCAGGGCACGCTGACCGGCCACCGCGTTGATTCCGGCCGCGCGGGGCGTCTCGTCGACCTCGGCGATGATCTGTTCGAGGTGGAGAATGCGCGCATGGAGGCGGGCTGCGAGCCCCACGAGTTCCCGGAGGCGGGCCGGGAGCGCCTCGAACTCGGCGATCGTCGCCGTGGCGTCGTGGGATGCAAGGCGGACGCGGTTCTTCTCGGCCTGACCCTGATCGACGGTCATTTCCCCTTCGGCCACCGCCCGCTGAACCAGAAGCCAGGAGGCGATCTGCATGAGCCGGGTGGTCAATCGCATGCTTTCGCTCGCATACGCGACGGTGATGGGACGCGGCAAAGGCCGCGATTCCTCCCGGCCCGGCCCATCCAGATAGGCCGCCGTCTCTTCCACCAGCTCCATGCCCTCCTGGAACAGCGCCCGGAAGGCCTCCGAATGCACGAAGCTGTTGCCGAACCGAATCGGGCCGGCCTGAAGATTGATCACGTCCGGTTCTCTCACCGACCGTCTCCCGAAGCTTTGCCGCCTGCTCCGGTGGTCCGGGCGGGGTCTGCTTTTGCTGTGTCAGGAGATCAGTATAGAGCGCGTCGGCGCAGGATGCTCCGCTAACCCTTTCTTAAGGTTAAGCGGCATCGCGAACGCCACCATCCCGGCCATTTTCGCCCGAAAGATAGAAGTTCTCACCGGCAAAAGGAGAGCCGCCTTGCAGCGGCTCGAAGTGATCACAGGGAGGCGTCAAACAAGAGTGAACAGGAGCCACTCGATATCCAGCGAGAGAGAGAACTGGATGGGTTCATTAACGCTCCTAAACCCTAAGAATTGGTTAAGCGGCCCAACCCTCGGTCGAAGCGCGCTGTCAGGCCGAGCCAAGATTGAAGAATGCGCTCGCCGCATCGAGGGACCGTTGCTTGCCGGACCGGGCTTCTTTCAGGCGTGCGATCTCCCGTTCGAGCAACCCGACGCGCTCGTCGATCTCGTCGATCGACAGAAGGGACAGGTCCTGCCCGATCTCGTGCCCGCCCTTCCGGGGCAGCGGGTCCTCGGCAAAGGGATCGAAAGCCATATCGTTCTCCTTCCAAAGAAATTTCGCCTCAGGTTAGGCCGTGCTACGCGCCTTGCCAATATCGGCTATAGGAATGGCGCTTGGCCGAAGGAGGACAGAATGGCGGCAATTTCGGACACCATGCGGGCGGTCGTCGCCGAGGGGAAAGGCGGCCCCGAGGTCCTGAGGATCGTCCAGCGTCCCGTTCCTACCCCGTCCGACGGGCAGGTTCTGGTCCGGGTCGAAGCCGCCGGAATCAACCGTCCGGACGTCGTCCAGCGCGAGGGCCGCTACCCGCCTCCCCCCGGCGCACCCGATATTCTCGGGCTTGAGATCGCCGGCCGGGTGGTTGCCACAGGCCCCGGCGTGTCCCGATTTTCCGTCGGCGATGCCGTCATGGGCCTGGTGCCCGGCGGCGGCTATGCGGATTACGCCGTCGTTCACGAGACCAACGCGATCCGGGTGCCGGACGGGCTCGCCATGGTCGAGGCCGGCGCCATGCCCGAGACCTATTTCACCGTCTGGACCAACGTCTTCGAGCGCGGAGCCCTGAAACCGGGCGAGACTTTTCTGGTCCATGGCGGCACCTCCGGCATCGGCACCACCGCCATCCAGCTCGCCAAGGCCTTCGGCGCGACCGTTCTCACCACCGCGGGCAGCGCGGAGAAATGCGAGGCCTGCCGGCGCCTCGGCGCGGATCTCGCGATCAATTACCGGGCGGAGGATTTCGTCGCGGCGGTCAAGAGTTTCACCGGCGGACGCGGCGCCGACCTGATCCTCGACATGGTGGGCGGGGATTACATTCCGCGAAACTACGAGGCCGCGGCCCAGGATGGGCGCATCGTGCAGATCGCCTTCCTGCAGGGCAGCAGGATCGAGATGGATTTCGGCCGCCTGATGCTGAAGCGCCTGACCCATACGGGCTCGACCCTGCGCTCCCGGTCGGTTGCCGAAAAGGCCGCGATCGCCGAGGCGCTCGCCGCCAAGGTCCTTCCCCTGCTGGGCGAGGGCCGCGTGAAGCCGTTGATCGATTCCACCTTCCGCCTCGACGAGGTCGCCAAGGCGCATGCCCGCATGGATGGGGGCAGCCATATGGGCAAGATCGTCCTGCTGCCTTGAGGGGCTTGTCGTTAAGGTAAGCAGCATCGAATGAGGATTCCCGCAGCCGTAAGGATGCGTTTGGAATTGCAACCTCGGTGCGCGATCCGTATAATAACCCTGTTTCCCTCACATCGTGAGACGAGATGCTCCGGTCCGACCGGTTCGGAGCGCAGGAGAGTTTTTGCCGTGCGGCGCCGACGAATCGGCACCCGGCTTTCAGGAGAAAAAGCCCATGTCCCAGGGACCGCTGATGCCCAAGGCGACAGCCGTGTGGCTCGTCGAGAACACGTCCTTGTCGTTCGAACAGATCGCCGATTTCTGCAAGCTCCACCCGCTCGAGGTGAAGGGGATCGCCGATGGCGAGGTCGCGGCCGGCATCAAGGGTCTCGATCCGATCACCTCCGGTCAATTGACCCGCGAGGAAATCGAGACCGCCCAGGCCGACAGCGCGCACCGCCTGAAAATGGCCGAGTCGCGAGTGAAGCTCCCCGAGCCCAAGCGCACCAAGAAGGGCCCGCGCTACACCCCGGTGTCGCGCCGCCATGACCGGCCCAACGCGATCCTCTGGCTGGTCCGCAATCATCCGGAGCTGAAGGACGCACAGATCATGCGCCTCGTCGGCACCACCAAGACGACGATCCAGCAGGTTCGTGACCGGACCCACTGGAATTCGCCGAGCCTCGCGCCGATGGACCCGGTGACCCTCGGTCTCTCGTCGCAGATCGACCTCGATTTCGAGGTGCAGCGCGCCGCCAAGGACCGTCCGCACGTGGAAGCGCCCGACGCGGGCGGCACCCTGATGCCGGCCGAAGTCTCGACCGCGCCGGTGCGCGACGAGCCCTTCGCCGATATGAGCCGTCCGAAACCGGTTGAAGAGGACGCCATCGACGTCAATTCGGTCTTCGCCAAGCTCAAGCAGCTGAAGCAGGACGACGAAGAAGACGACGCATAACGCATCGCAACAAAAGGCCCGGAGCGATCCGGGCCTTTTTTCTAATCCTCGCAACTCGTCATGGCCGGGACTATTCCCCCGCCAGACCCCTGCCCTTCAACGCCTCCCCGATCTCCTCCAGCACCATCGGATCGTCGATGGTCGCCGGCATCGACCAGGCATCGCCGTCGGCGATCTTCTTCATGG
>NZ_JBFUHH010000086.1:0-19502 GCF_056402495.1 Microvirga sp. P4_A5
GCTTTGAAAAAATACCGCCCGTTCCACAGGCACTTAGGCAAATTTACCAGAGATTTGCAATCATTTTTCGTGTTTCCCCGAAGCGTGGCCGACGGCCTCCGCGGCTCGAAAAACCGGCTTTGAGTCGATGATCGGCCACGGATGGCGGGCGGTAGCCGCGTGCGGCCGCTCACACTGCCCGGGCCTTTCCGCGGGAATTTCTGCCGGCCGATCGAGCGCGTGGCGGCGCCTTGCGCGCTTCGATCTCCCGGTCGAGGCGCGCTTTCAGCAGGGTCAGCACCGCCGCTTCCTCGGGCTTGAGGCCTTCGAGGAGGTCGCGGAGCTCCGCCTCGACCTCTTCCTTGACGTCGAGGAGGAGGTCGCCATCGAGGTAGCAGGACAGGATTTCCGGGTGCACGTAGCATTTCCGGCAGATCGTCGGCGTGTTGCCCAGGCGCGAGGACACGGATTCGATCGCCGCCCGGATGTTCTTCTTGGCCTTCGCCTCATCGTCGAACTGCTCGAATTCCGAGAGGGCGAGCGCTGCCAGCACCGTGCCGGCCCAGGTGCGGAAGTCCTTGGCGGTAAAATCCTCGCCCGTGATGTCGCGCAGATACGCATTCACATCCGAAGACGTGATGGTCTGACGGTTGCCTTCGTCGTCCAGGTACTGGAACAGGTCCTGCCCCGGCAGATCCTGGCAGGCCTTGACGATCCGGGCGACGCGCCGGTCCTTCACCCGAAGCTTCCAGGCCTTGCCGCTCTTGCCCTTGAACTCGAACCGAAGTTCGGCGCCCTCGACCCGCACGTGCGGGTCCCGCAGCGTCGTGAGTCCATAGCTCTTGTTCTGCTTGGCGTAATCGGCATTGCCGATCCGGATCAGCGTGTTTTCGAGAAGGTGGACGACGGTTGCCAGCACTTTCGGACGCGGCAGGCCGCGCAGGCTCATATGCTCGTCGATGGTCTTTCGAATCGCCGGCAGCGCGTGCGCGAAGGCGAGCATGTGCTCGTATTTGGTGCTKTCCCGGATGTCCCGAAAAGCCTCGTGGTAGCGGTATTGCTTGCGGCCCTTGGCGTCGCGACCGGTTGCCTGAATGTGCCCGTTCGCCTTCGGGCAGATCCAGACGTCGCTATAGGCGGGCGGGATCGCCAGCTTGCGGATCCGCGCCAGGGTCCCGTCGTCGTCGACCTTGCGCCCATTGGGGGCCACATAGGTGAAGCCTCGGCCCGATTTCCTGCGCCTGATGCCCGGCGCATCGTCGCTCACATAGCTGAGACCGGCTGTCTCGGCGGCGTCCCTGGGGTCCACCACATTCGGGACGGGAGCGTTCTGTTCCTGCAACATGAGAACCCTGGCTGAGACGGCGAGACATCAACCGCCACTCCGATCCCGGGTTCCCGGGCTGCGGATTGGCGGTTTCCTCCCGGGCGTCGGGCGTCTAGAAGAGCGCGACCCCTTCGCCGGAATGACCGTGACACTCCAGACCGCCACATCCCCGGACGCCGGCGCGACCCCATTCGCGGGTCGCAAGCTCGTCTTCGTCGTGACCGAAGACTGGTTCTTCGCGTCGCACTTCCTGCCGATGGTCCGGGCCGCGCGGGAGCTTGGGCTCGACGTGTCGGTGGTCACACGGGTCCGCGCCCACCGCGAGGTCATCGAAGCGACAGGCGCGCGGGTGATCCCCCTCGAAGCGGAGCGCCGAAGCCTCAATCCGATGGCGGCGGGTTACGCGGCGGGCCAGCTTGCCTCCGTGTTGCGGGCCGAGAAGGCCGACATGGTGCATTGCATCGCCCTGAAGGGAATCCTCGTCGGGGGCGTGGCGGCGGCCATGGCAGGCATCGACCGCCGCGTCTACGCGCTGACGGGCCTGGGGTTTCTGGGAGCAAGGCAGGATCTCGTGGGCCGCCTCTCGCAGCGCGCGGTCCGGCTTCTCATCCGGGGACTGACCACCCGCAAGACGCGCTACCTCTTCGAAAACAGCGACGACCCGCGAAGGCTCGGCCTCGATCCTTCCGGGCCGGAGACGACCATCGTGGGGGGCGCGGGTGTCGATGTCGAGGCCTTCCGGCCAGCGCCGCAACCCCCGCCGCCGCCCCTTCGCATCGCCGTGGTGGCGCGCATGCTGTGGTCCAAGGGCGTCGATCTGGCGGTGAACGCCGCGATCGCGGCGCGCCTCGCGGGGGCGGATGTGGAACTCTCGCTTTACGGCGCACCCGACCCCTCCAATCCGAAGGCGATTCCCGAGGCGATCCTGAACGCGTGGAATGCCGAACCCGGCATCGCCTGGCATGGGCCCACGGCCGATGTCGCGGCCGTCTGGCGCGATCATCACGTGGCCTGCCTCCCTTCACGCGGGGGCGAGGGATTGCCGCGCACGCTCCTCGAGGCCGCGGCCTGCGGGCGCGCGATCGTCACCACCGACGTCCCCGGTTGCCGGACCCTCGTCCGCGACCAGGTCGAGGGCTTGGTCGTGAAGCCGGGCGACGTGCCCGCCCTCACGGCGGCCTTCGTCCGACTGGCGGCCGAACCGGGTCTTGCAATCCGCATGGGAGAAGCCGCGCGCGCCCGGGTGCTCGACGGGTTCACGGAGCGCCACGTGATGGAGGCGGTCAAGCAGCTCTATCGCGACAGCCTCGCCGCATGATCGGCGATCGCGAGGCTTTCATCCGGGCCGAGACCCGCCTGCTGCCGGTGCCCCATGCGCCCGAAATTTCCCTCTACGTGGCCGACGAGGCGACGGCGCTCTGGCAGAAGACCGAGGATGAACTCGGGACTCTCGGATTGCCGCCGCCCTTCTGGGCATTCGCCTGGGCGGGCGGCCAGGCCCTTGCGCGCTATGTTCTCGACCATCCGGAGACCGTCAGGGGCCGCCGGGTTCTCGATTTCGCCTCGGGATCCGGACTCGTCGGCATCGCCGCCATGAAGGCGGGAGCAGCGGAGGTCACGGCCTGCGACATCGACGACTTCGCCATCGCGGCCATCGGACTGAACTCTGTCGCCACCGGCGTGACGCTGAGCCCCCGCCAGGACGATCTCGTCGGGCAGGATTTCGGCTGGGACACGATCTTGGCGGGGGATATCTGCTACGAGCGCGATCTCGCGCAGGCGGTCACGGACTGGCTGTTCGCCCTCCAGAACAGGGGAGCGACGGTTCTGGTCGGCGATCCCGGGCGCAGCTATCTGCCGACGGCGCGGCTGGATCGTCTGGCCGAATATCAGGTTCCGGTGACGCGGACCCTGGAGGATGCCGATGTGAAGAAGACCTCCGTCTGGCGGTTTCGCCCGGATTGAACGTCGCCCGCGACCGGGCCCTCGTGCGCCTCTCGCGAACTTGCTATATAAGCCTTCCGCTTGACCGCTGGGGGATTTCGCTCCAGCTAATCGACGGCGGCACCGTGCTGCCGCACCGGATCGATTTATGAAGCTTGTCACTCCGTTGGCGCCCGCGCAGCCGCTTTCTCCGGGTGCTCCCGCGTCGTCCGAAGCCCTTGCGGGCCCAGCCCCGAGGCATCGGAGCGTCGGCGTTCGCGTGGGCTCCGTGATGGTCGGCGGAGGCGCGCCCATCGTCGTGCAATCCATGACGAACACCGACACCGCCGACGCGGACGCGACCGTCGCGCAGATCGCGGCGCTCGCCCGGGCGGGCTCGGAAATCGTCCGCATCACCGTCGATCGGGACGAGGCGGCGGCCGCCGTGCCTCATATCCGCGACCGTCTGCACCGGATCGGCGTCACTGTCCCTCTGGTGGGCGATTTCCATTATATCGGCCATCAATTGCTGGCCGACCACCCGGCCTGCGCGGAGGCGCTGGACAAGTACCGAATCAACCCGGGCAATGTCGGCTTCAAGGAAAAGAAGGATCGGCAATTCGGCGCCATCGTCGAGATGGCGATCCGGCATGGCAAATCCGTCCGCATCGGGGCCAATTGGGGTTCGCTCGATCAGGCTCTCCTGACGCACCTGATGAACGAGAATGCCGCCTCGGATCGTCCGCGAGACATGCGCTGGGTCACCCGCGAGGCGATGATCCAGTCGGCGCTGCTCTCGGCCGCGCGCGCGGAGGAAATCGGGCTCGGGCGGGACCGGATCATCCTGTCGGCGAAGGTCTCGGCCGTGCAGGACCTCATCGCCGTCTACCAGGACCTCGCCCGCCGCTCCGATTACGCCATCCATCTCGGCCTCACCGAGGCCGGCATGGGCAGCAAGGGAATCGTCGCGTCCTCGGCTGCGATCGGCATCCTGCTGCAGCAGGGCATCGGCGACACGATCCGCTATTCGCTCACGCCCGAGCCGGGAGGGGATCGCACCGTCGAGGTCAAGACCGCGCAGGAATTGCTTCAGACGATGGGCTTTCGGACCTTCGTGCCGCTCGTCGCAGCCTGTCCGGGTTGCGGCCGGACCACCTCCTCGGTGTTCCAGGAGCTGGCGCGGGATATCCAGAACTGGATCTCGGATTCAATGCCCGAATGGAAGCGTCTCTACCCGGGAACCGAGAATCTCACGGTGGCGGTCATGGGCTGCATCGTGAACGGCCCCGGAGAGTCGAAGCATGCCAATATCGGGATCTCCCTCCCGGGCACGGGAGAGCTGCCGGCGGCGCCGGTCTTCATCGACGGCGAAAAGGCCATGACGTTGCGCGGGCCCACCCTCGCCAAGGATTTCCAGGGCATCGTTCAGGATTATATCGAGAAGAAGTACGGAGAGGCCCGGCGGAAAGCCGCCGAGTAAGGCCACGCAAGGCGTTGCGCCTTCCGACGCCGGCTTCGGGAACCGCCCATCGAATTCGGTTTTAAGCCTGAGCACGACGTGTTAGAGAGCCGCCGCGCCGGCGCAACGGCCGCCGCATGAACAGGAGTGGCCGCCCTTTTTTCGCACCCGCAGAAACCCAGGGCCCGTCCGCGGATCTTTCCGCAAAGAAAACAACATGGCAGAACAGCAAGCTGTAGCATCCGGGCGCGTCGATTCCGCGTCTCCGGACGCCTCCCTCCCCGAGACGCATCCCAAGGCGAGCTTCTGGACGCTGATGCTGGGCTCGATCGGCGTCGTCTTCGGCGATATCGGCACGTCTCCGCTTTACGCCTTCAAGGAATCCGTGGCGGCCGCCGCCGACGGGGGGCCRGTGACCCGTGAGATCATCCTGGGCGTGCTGTCGCTGATCCTGTGGTCGCTCGTCCTCGTCGTGACGGTCAAATACGTCTTCATCCTGCTGCGGGCGGACAACAAGGGCGAGGGCGGAACGTTGACGCTCGTGGCGCTCGCCCAGCGGGCAACCGGCAAGCGCAAGGGCTTGGTGGTGATGCTCGGCATCATCGGCGCCGGACTGTTCTATGGTGACGCGGTGCTGACCCCGGCGATCTCCGTCCTGTCCGCGGTGGAGGGCCTGAAAATCGCCGCGCCGACGCTCGGCCCCTATGTGGTGCCCATCACCCTCGCGATCCTCACCGCCCTCTTCATGGTGCAGAGCCGCGGCACGGGGCGCGTCGCAACCTTCTTCGGCCCCATCATGCTGATCTGGTTCGCCGCGTTGGCAATCGCGGGAATGCTGCACATCGCGGACGATCCGAGCGTGGTGACGGCGATCAACCCCGCCTACGCGGCGATGTTCTTCGTCGACCATTCGGGCGTTTCGCTCGCGGTGCTGGGCGCCGTCTGTCTGGCGGTTACGGGCGCCGAGGCGCTTTACGCGGATCTCGGACATTTCGGCGGCAAGCCGATCCGGACCGCCTGGCTCTATCTCGTTTTCCCCGCCCTGGTGATCAACTATTTCGGCCAGGGGGCGCTGGTCCTCGCACATCCGGAAGCCGCCGAATCGCCCCTGTTCCGGCTGGTTCCCGATTGGGCGCTGTTGCCGATGGTGATCCTCGCGACGCTGGCGACCATCATCGCCAGCCAGGCAGTCATCACCGGCGCGTTCTCGCTGACCCGCCAGGCGGTCCAGCTCGGCCTCCTGCCCCGCCTCGAAATCCGTTTCACCTCGGCGGCGCACCAGGGGCAGATCTATGTGCCGCGCGTGAACATGCTGCTGCTCATCGGCGTCATCATCCTGGTGCTGATCTTCCAGTCGTCGAGCAACCTCTCCCACGCCTACGGCGTGTCGGTATTCGGCGCCATGTCGGTGGATGCGATTCTCGCCATCATCGTGATCTGGAAAGGCTGGCGCTGGTCGCTCGGCATGACCCTCGCCCTGATGCTGCCGTTCCTGTTCATCGACCTGTCGTTCTTCGGCGCCAACCTGTTGAAGCTCTTCACGGGCGGCTACGTGCCGGTCATCCTGGCATCGGTGATCATCCTGATGATGTGGACCTGGGTCAAAGGCACCACGATCCTGTTCGAGAAGACGCGCAAGATCGACGTGCCGTTCATCGAACTCGTCCGGATGCTCGAAAAGAGCCCGCCGCATCAGGTCAAGGGGACCGCCGTCTTTCTCACCAGCGATCCCGACACGGCGCCCGCGGCCCTGCTGCACAATCTCAAACACAACAAGGTGCTGCACGAAAAGAACGTGATCCTGACGGTGCGCTCGGAGGATGTGCCGCGCGTCGAGATGGAGGATCGCGTGCGTATCGAGCAGGTCGGCGCCGCGTTCTGGCGCATCCAGCTCAGTTATGGCTACATGGAAACGCCCAACATCCCGCGCGGCCTCGCCCTCCTGCGCAAACAGGGCTTCAAGTTCGACATCATGGCGACGTCGTTCTTCCTGTCGCGGCGTTCGATCCGGCCCGCCACCCATTCGGGCATGCCGCTCTGGCAGGACAAGCTCTTCATCGGTCTCGCCAAATCCGCCAGCGACGCCACGGACTTCTTCCAGATTCCAACCGGCCGCGTCGTGGAGGTGGGGACGCAGGTCACGGTCTGAGCGGTTGTCCCCTCAAAGCTGCGATGCCAGTCTGAGCCCATGACGTCGATCACCCTCCTCCGCCCGAGCCTTGCCTGGCTGTCGCAATACGAAGAGGCGCTGGCGCGGGGCTGGTCCCCCAATACCGACCAGGATGTCAGCCGCGAGCAACTTCGGCAACTCCGCCTGAACCCCGAGCGATTCCTTCACGAGCTCTACAATTCGCCCACCCTGCGGCTGCCCGATGGACGCGAGGTGCAAAGGCTCCCCGCTCATGATTTCTGGATCAGCGACGGCGCATTCTGCGGCCGGATCGGCTTCCGTTTTCAGCCCGGCACCGAGGACCTGCCGCCCACAGCCATGGGGCATATCGGCTACACCGTGGTGCCCTGGAAGCAAGGGCGGGGCTACGCCACCGCGGCCCTGCGCCAGATCCTTCCCGTCGCCCGCGCGGAAGGATTCGCCCGCGTACTCCTCACCTGCGATGACGACAACGAAGCCTCCAGGAAGGTGATCCTCGCCAATGCGGGAACTCCAGACGGCGCGGTGCCGCATCCGGGTCGCCCGGGGCACGTGAAGCTGATGTTCTGGGTGCCGACGATCCCCTAGACATCCCGCTCGACCACGAACCGCACCGCCTGCCGGAGGATATCAGCCCGCTCGCCGAAGAGCGCGAGGGCGGCGTCGGCTTCCGTGACGAGCCGGTCGCATTCGCGGCGGGCATCCGCCATTCCCATGAGATCCACCAGGGTCGCCTTGCCCTTCTGCCGGTCCTTGCCGGTGCGCTTGCCCATGACTTCCGCGGACGCTTCCCGGTCGAGAATGTCGTCGGCGATCTGGAAGGCGGCGCCGAGCGCCCTGCCATAGGAGCCAAGACATTGGAGATCGGCCGCGCTCGCACGGGCCGATACGGCGCCCGCCTCCACCGCGAAGGCGAGAATCGCTCCGGTCTTCATGGCCTGCAGCCGGCGAATGCCCGTCTGGTCCGCGAGAACCGGGCCGTAGCGGCCTTCGGCCGCGAGATCCAGCATCTGGCCGCCCACCATGCCGCCGAGGCCGGAGGCACGGGCGAGCCTCAGCACAAGATCGGCGCGAATCGCCGGATCGGCGTCGGTCGCCGGATCCGCCAGAACCTCGAAGGCCAACGCCTGCAGCCCGTCGCCGGCCAGGATTGCCGTGGCCTCGTCGAACGCCTTATGAACGGTTGGCCGGCCGCGCCTGAGGTCGTCATCGTCCATGGAGGGCAGATCGTCGTGGACGAGAGAATAGCAATGCAGCAGCTCCACCGCGCAGCCCGCCCGGAGGGCGCCCGCCTCATCGCCCCCAAGCATGCGCGCCGTCTCCACCGTCAGGAAGGGACGCAGCCGCTTTCCCCCGCCCAGAGCTCCGTGGCGCAAGGCCTCCATGAGACGAGGCGGCCGTGCGATCTCGCCGGGACGCACGGCGTCTGATAGCAACGCTTCGAGCGTCGTCTCGACATTCCCTGCGACTTCGAGCAGTCGCGCCATGAAAGAGCTGGTGGAACGCATTATGTTCAGCCTGAATACGGGCAGCGAAAGCAGCCGGTCGGAGGATATCGTCGACGATGGTTCGGCAACGGTCGAGCAACGGCGGCGGAAGCCGATGACGGTGTCGCGGGTACTTCGCCGCATCGTCCGCGTCGGCTTCGGCCTGATCCTCTTATGGGTTGGAGCGGTCTTCTGGCTAGGGCTTTTGTACTGGGCGGTGCCGCCCGTCTCGACCTTGATGATCGGCCGCTGGGCCACGCTACGCCCGGTCGAACGGAGCTTCGTGCCGCTCGACGCCATTTCGCCCAACCTGCCTCTCGCCGTGATGACCTCCGAAGACAGTCGCTTCTGCACCCATACGGGGGTGGATTGGGATGCGCTGCGCGAAGTGGTGGAAGCCGCCGACGAGGACGGTCCCGCGCGCGGGGCCTCGACGATCCCCATGCAGACCGCCAAGAACCTCTTCCTCTGGAACGGGCGCTCCTATCTGCGCAAAGGTCTGGAACTGCCAGTGGCACTCTATCTCGACCTGATCTGGTCCAAGGACCATATGATGCAGACCTATCTCAACATCGCCGAATGGGGAGACGGCATCTTCGGCGCGGAGGCGGCGGCGCAGCATTATTTCGGCAAATCGGCCCGCACCCTGACCCGGCGGGAGGCAGCGCTTCTGGCAACCGCTCTGCCCAACCCGCTGATGCGCAACCCCGGCCGTCCGAAAGCCGGGCATGCGCGCATGGCCACGCGCATCATGGGGCGGATGGCCAATGCGGCGCCGCCAAGCGATTGCCTGAAAGGCTAGCGGGCGCGACGAGACCCGGGGTTTTGCCCGATAGGGGCTAGATATTCGGGTCAGAACCTTGTATGAGGCGCAACCTTATCGAGATTAAGACGTGAGCGTCCCCCGTTGGAGCGGGCCGTTCCGCTGTTGACCGGAGTCGAAAAAATGGCCGTTCCAAAAAGAAAAACCTCGCCCTCGCGGCGCGGTATGCGCCGCTCCGCCGACGCCTTGAAAGCCCCGACCTATATCGAGGACAAGGATTCCGGCGAACTGCGTCGTCMGCACCACATCGACCTGAAGTCCGGCATGTACCGGGGCCGTCAGGTTCTGACGGTGAAGACCGAAGCCTAAATCCGTCGCCCTTGCGACAATAGGAACCGGCGTCCCGCGACGCCGGTTTTTTATTGCGCGATTGCCCATCCCGAACCCCGGCTTCCGTCGCGTTTTTTAGGGTTCGTTAAGCCAGACGCGCGATCCTCGCACCAGTCATATTTCGGCTGGATCGAGCGCCCTGTCGCAGCCTCGCCGGCCATCCATTGCGATTGCGCTGTCGAGGTCGAACGAGGGTCATGGCGACGAAAACGCCCGGTCGGGCGAGAATCTTCACGGGCGAGACCCTGCGTCGGCGCGGCCTCCCGCTGCAAGTGGAGCCGGCCGCGGCCCTGGTTGCCTTGGGCGGCGTCGTCTACGACTGGGATCTCGCGAGCGATGCTTTGTCCTGGGGACCCAACGCCTCCGCGACCCTGGGGCTCCGGCCGCACGAACTTCCCGCCACCGGGTCCGGTTTCCACGAGCGGGTCGAACCCCGCAGCGGGCAGACGCGCCATGAGGCCCTGGCCCTCGGCGAGACCCGCTACGATCTGCGCTATGTCCTGCGGCTGGACGACGGCCGTGCGATCTCGGTCCAGGATGCGGGCCGCCTGATCTCAGGTGCCGATGACCGGCCCGGCATCGTGCGCGGCTGCCTGAGCACGGACCCGCGCGGCCACAATCAGGAATCGCTGCCCCGATCGGTCCAGGCGCGCTCGGTGCTCCTCGGCCGCCTGCGGACCGACATCGCCGAGGCGCTGCGCTTTTCTCATGGGCTGACGCTGGTCGTCTGCGAGATCGCCGGAGACGAACTTCCGGATATCGCCGATACCATGCGGCTCGCCCGCCCGATGCTGCGAATTCGCGACTACATCGCCCCCCTGTCGGCGACCCGGTTTGCCATCCTGCTGGCGTCTTGCGCCGCCACCGACGCGCCCGCCGCCACCCGGAAGCTTTCCACCTTGCTCGCCGCCGATGGGCGCGAGGTCCGTATCGCGGCCGCGAGCGCGCCCTCTCACGGCCTCGAACCGTGCCGCCTGCTGCGCCTCGCCGAACAGGCCCTTTCCGTATCCCCGGCCGGATCGGCAACGACGATCTGCGATCCGCACGCCGTGGCCGGCAGTCGCCGACTCCGGCCCGCCGCCGAGCCGATCGACGTCGTGCGGGCGCTCAACGAGCGTGACGTCGCGCTGTCGCTCCGTGCCATCGTCGACGCGCACAACCTTGCGCCGACGATGGCGCGGGCGGAGACCCTCGTCTCGGGCGCTCCCTTTCACCAGGCGCTGCCGGACCCCGAAACCGCTCTCATGGTGGATGCCCGCAGGCTTGAACTTGCGGCCGATCACCTCGCGACGCATGGCGACGCGCGCCTCATCCTGCCGATCGCGACCGCCACCTTGCGCAACCCCGAATGGCTGTCGGTTCTGGCGGCCCATCTGGGCGCGCGCACGGGTATCGCGTCGCGGATGATCGTTGCCTTGCCCGAAGCGGTTCTGGTCGAGAAAACAAAGGTTCTCGGGCGGCTCGACGCCATGAAGGCGCTGGGCATCGGATTGTCGCTGGACGGCTTCGGTCGCGGCCACGCGACCTGCGCTCGGCTGCGGAACCTGCCGGTCGATCTTGTCACCCTCAACGGAATCTTCATCCAGAATCTGGGGCGGTCCACGGGCGACCGCCTCTTCGTCCGCACCCTCGTGGACATCGCCCAGCACCTCGGCATCGCTACGGCGGCCGAGTGGGTCAACGATAGCGGGACGGCCGACATGCTCAGCGGCTGGGGGGTCGATTACCTGCAGGGCGGGCTGTTCGGGCGATCGCCCGTCCGCGAGGCGCACAAGCTGGCGCGCCGCGCGTAACCGGCGCGCCTCCGACCGTTATTTACGGGAGAGGTCGTTGAGCTTCGCCTGCATCTCGGCCATCTGGCGCTTGAGCGTTTCGAGTTCGCTCGTCGTGCCTTCGAGTTCTCCGCGGGGGCCCGAAGCGCCGCCCGGGCGCCCGGTAAACGGCGTGAACATGCGCATGGCCTCGGTGAACAGGCCCATGTTCTTGCGCACCTGTTCCTCCATGGTCTGGAACACCGAGCCGCCGAACGTGGCGCTCATCTGATCGCGCAGCTTCTGCTGGTCGCGCGACAGATTATCCATCGAGAACTCGAGATAGCTCGGAATCAGGGACTGGATGCTGTCGCCATAGAACCGGATGAGCTGCCGCAGGACCGTCACGGGGAGGAGGTTCTGCCCTTCCTTGCCTTCCTGCTCTACGATGATCTGCGTCAGGACCGAACGGGTGATGTCGTCTCCGGTCTTCGCGTCGTAGACGAGAAAGTCTTCACCGAGGCGGACCATCCCGGCGAGATCCTCGAGGGTCACGTAACTCGATGTGCCGGTATGGTAGAGGCGGCGATTGGCATATTTCTTGATTACGGTCGGTTTTATTTCCGTCGCCATGATTCCCGATACGGTCCTGATCTGGTCCGGAAAATCCGGCTCGCCCGGCAGCTTACAGGCCTTACCGGCGGCGATCAAAGCCCGAAATGGCAATTCGGCATTCCTGCGCGGCGTCGGCCCTTGACTTCCCTCCGGGGCGGGCTTTGATCGGCTCATCAGACAAGCGCCCGGCGGGATCCGTTCCTCTCGGGCAAGCAGGAGGAGATGAGAATGTCCGAAGACAACATCGTCATTGTCGGCGCCGCGCGCACCGCGGTCGGCTCGTTCAACGGAGCTTTCGGAAACACCCCCGCGCACGAACTCGGCGCGGTCGCCATCAAGGCGGCGCTCGAGCGCGCCAAGGTCGATCCGGCCGAGGTCGACGAGGTGATCTTCGGACAGATCCTCACGGCGGGCCAGGGCCAGAACCCGGCCCGACAGGCCGCGATGGCGGCGGGCATCCCGCAGGAAAAGACCGCCTGGGGCCTTAACCAGCTTTGCGGCTCGGGCCTTCGCACGGTCGCGGTCGGCCTGCAGCAGATCGCCAACGGCGACGCCAAGATCATCGTGGCGGGCGGCCAGGAATCCATGTCGCAGGCGCCGCACGCGGCCTATATGCGCGGCGGCACCAAGATGGGCGACCTGAAGATGGCCGACACCATGCTCAAGGACGGCCTGATGGACGCCTTCCACGGCTACCACATGGGCAACACCGCCGAGAACGTCGCGCAGAAATGGCAGCTCACCCGCGAAGAGCAGGACGAATTCGCCGCGCAGTCCCAGAACAAGGCCGAAGCCGCCCAGAAGGCCGGCAAGTTCAAGGACGAGATCGTCCCCTTCACCATCTCGACCCGCAAGGGCGACACGGTCGTCGATCAGGACGAATACATTCGCCCCGGCACGACGGCCGAATCCCTCGGCAAGCTGAAACCGGCTTTCTCCAAGGACGGCACCGTGACGGCCGGCAACGCATCGGGCATCAATGACGGCGCCGCCGCCATCGTGCTGATGAGCGAAGCCGAGGCGACGAAGCGGGGGCTGAAGCCGCTGGCGCGCATCGTCTCCTGGGCGACCGCGGGCGTCGATCCGGCGGTGATGGGCACGGGCCCGATTCCGGCCTCCCGCAAGGCGCTGGAAAAAGCCGGCTGGAAAGTCTCCGATCTCGATCTCGTGGAGGCCAACGAGGCCTTCGCCGCACAGGCGCTGGCGGTCAACAAAGACATGGGCTGGGACCCGTCGATCGTGAACGTCAATGGCGGCGCCATCGCCATCGGCCACCCCATCGGCGCATCCGGCGGACGCGTGCTCGTGACTCTCCTTCACGAAATGCAGCGCCGCGATGCCAAGAAGGGTCTGGCAACTCTGTGCATCGGCGGGGGCATGGGCATCGCCATGTGCGTCGAGCGTTAAGCCATAGATTTGCGCCGACGCACTTCTCAACTTCTCCGTGGGCGCTAAGCTATAGAAGACGGCCCGGCTCGACCCGGACCGTCTCATCATAAGCGGGCCCAGCGAGGCCCGTCGGAACGGTTCAGGGAAGGAACACAGCATGGCGCGCGTCGCATTGGTCACCGGTGGCACCCGCGGTATCGGGGCCGCGATATCCCGACACCTCAAGGAGGCAGGCTATTCGGTCGCGGCCAATTATGCCGGGAACGACGAGGCGGCGAACGCCTTCAAGGCCGAGACCGGCATTCCGGTCTTCAAGTTCGACGTCTCCGATGCGGCAGCCTGCGAGACGGGCATCAAGGCCGTGACCGATCAGCTCGGCCCCGTCGAGGTGCTCGTCAACAATGCGGGCATCACCCGCGACGGAACGTTCCACCGGATGACTTTCGAGCAATGGTCGCAGGTGATCCGGACCAATCTCGATTCCATGTTCACCTGCACCCGACCTGTCATCGAGGGCATGCGCGAGCGCGGCTTCGGCCGGATCATCCTGATCTCGTCGGTCAATGGACAGAAGGGCCAGCTCGGGCAGACCAATTATTCGGCGGCAAAAGCCGGCGTCGTCGGCTTCGCCAAGGCGCTCGCGCTCGAGAACGCCAACAAGGGCATCACCGTCAACGTGATCGCACCGGGCTACATCGCCACCGAGATGGTGCAGGCGGTTCCGCCCGACGTGCTCAAGACCAAGATCCTGCCGCTCATTCCGGTCGGCCGCCTTGGGGAAGCGGAGGAGATCGCCCGCGCGGTGGCGTTCCTCGCCTCCGACGACGCCGGCTTCATCACCGGCTCGACGCTGAGCGCCAATGGCGGTCAGTACATGGCCTGACGGCCGCCGGCGACGAAAGCCGGGACGGGACCCTCGAGACTTCAGAAAGCTCTCCTAAAGCGGAGAGCTTTCGTTTATGCGAGCGCGATGACCCCACGCCGCGCCACCGCCATCGGCTTCATCGCCGTCCTGTTCTGGTCGATGCTGGCGCTGCTCACCGCGGCGACCGGCACCATCCCGCCCTTCCAGCTTGCCGCCATGACGTTCCTAGTCGGCGGCCTCGTGGGCGTGGCTAGCTGGGTCGTGCGGCCGCAAGGCATTCGCGCCTTGCGCCAGAAGCCTGCCGTATGGGCCCTCGGCATCGCGGGCCTGTTCGGCTACCACGCACTCTATTTCGCCGCCCTGCGCCTCGCGCCGCCCGCCGAATCGGGGCTGATCAACTATCTGTGGCCCCTGCTGATCGTGCTGTTCTCGTCGCTGTTACCCGGCGAACATCTGCGGCGCGCGCATGTCATCGGGGCCGTTCTCGGGTTTTTGGGCGTCATCGTGCTGATCGCCGGGAAAGGGGCCCTGAACGCGCGCGTCGAGTATTTCCCCGGCTATCTCTGCGCCTTCGTGGCAGCCTTCGTGTGGGCTGCCTATTCGGTCCTGTCGCGCCGTTTCGGCGAGGTGCCGAGCGATGCTGTCGCGGGCTTCTGCCTTGCGACCTCCCTGCTGAGCCTCATCTGCCACGCATTGTTCGAGACGACCGTCTGGCCCGACACGACGACACAATGGCTGGCGCTCGCCGCCCTCGGCCTCGGGCCCGTCGGCATCGCGTTCTATGTGTGGGACATCGGCATGAAGCGCGGCGACATCCGTTTTCTCGGCGTCGCCTCCTATGCCACGCCGGTCCTCTCGACGCTGCTGCTGGTAGCGGGGGGCTATGCCGAGGCCTCGCTCACGCTGGCGCTTTCCTGCGGTCTGATCGTCGCCGGCGCGCTGGTGGCGACGCTGCCGGTCAGGCGCCGCCCGGCATGAGGCGATGCGTGTATTCATACGCGGTCTCGAATCCGAGCGTCGAATAGAGCGAGCCGGCAATTTCGTTCTCGGCGCGCACCTGCAGATAGGCGCTGTGAGCGCCCTCCCGGCATCCCCATGAGATGAGGCTGCTGACGACGCGGCGGCCGAGGCCGATGCCCCGGAGGTCCGGCGCGACCACGATGTCGTAGAGGCCCACATAGCCCCGTTCGGCGACGCCCAATCCCCAGGCAACCGGCCTGTCATCGAGGAGCAGGGTCGCAAACACAGCTTTCTGCCGAATCCGCGACACGATCTGCGCCAGCATGGCACCATCCGCCTTGTCGCCGCCGTAGGATTGCGACGCGCCCCGCACCCAAGGATCCGACGCCTCCGCTTCCAGCAACACGTCGGAATCCGGCGTGCAATCGTCTCCGATCGGCGCGACCATGACGCGGGTCGGCTCGACTTCGATGAATCCGCGATCCTTCAACAGGGCATCGGCATCCGGATGCTCGAGTCCGTTCAGGCGGAAGGTCGGGCGAACGTTCGCTTTCAGGAACTGCTCGATCATGTGATCCAGGAGCGCGTCGTCCAGCGTCGCGCCTTGCGCGAGCGGCGTCGCCGAATTGGCGCGCTTCGAATAGCCGCCTGCGAAGCGCAGCATCCAGCCGTCATAGGTCTGGTACTCGAAAGAGGGCCATGCATTGACGAGGCGGCTTTCGAGCCCGCGAACGAGGTCGGGATCGATCATGAGTCGGAAACCTTCATCCTGCAAAATGCCTTTGCGTCAAAACTTGTTCTTCCACTCGCGCAAAGCCTGGAACACCGCAAGGGGCGGCGCGCCTTCGAGGTCGACGGATTTCGCAAGCGCAGGCTCGCCCGCGCGAAGAAACGGATTGGTGGCCTTCTCCTCCCCGATGGTGGACGGGATCAGGAAACGGCCTTCCTTCTGGGCCGTCGCGGCTTCCGCGGCGCGCCGCTGCAGGGCGGCGTTATCGGGATCGGCTGCAATCGCGAAGCGTGCGTTCGACAAAGTGTAATCGTGCCCCGAATAGACGCGCGCCTCATCCGGGAGCGCCGCGAGCCGCTGGAGCGAATGCCACAGGTCCGCGTAGCTGCCTTCGAGCATCCGGCCACAGCCCAGCGTGAACAGCGTGTCGCCGCAAAAAAGCGCGCGATCGGCGGCGAACCAGTACGACACATGATCGGCGCAATGGCCCGGCGTGTCCCACACATGGGCCTGCAGGCCGCCCACATGGACCGTGTCGCCTTCGCGCACGAAGACGTCGGCGCCGGGGATCTGGTCGCGCGCCTTCGCCGGGGCCACGACCCGGCAGCCGAGGCGCGCCTTCAGCGGCGCAATCGCCTGGACGTGGTCGGCATGGCGATGGGTGACGAGAATTTCCGACAATTCCCAGCCGGTCTCGGCCAAAGCGGCGAGGATCGGCGCCTCCTCGGGCGCATCGATCGCCGCGCACATGCCGCTGGCGGGATCATGGATGAGAGCGCCGATATTGTCGGACAGACAGCGGAAAACGTGGATCTGGGCGGTCATCGGCGAGCCTTGTGTGCGGTGTATCGAGTTATCATGGGACAGTCGCGCGGCGAAACCAGTCTTGACAGGCAAAGACCCGCCGCGTTGGGTCCAATGGACACACACAGCGTCGAGACGGATGAGCATCGATATCACGGACCTCAGAGGTTTCTACGCCAGCCCGCTGGGCGGCGTGACGCGCCGTTACGTCAACCGGGCGATCGGGCGGTTCTGGGGAAATCTGACGGGCCTGCGCGTTCTCGGCCTCGGCTATGCGCCGCCCTATCTGGCGTCGGCCATCGTCGAGAGCGAACGCACCCTCGCGTTCATGCCCTCGAACCAGGGGGTGGTGAACTGGCCCGGCACGGGCGCGTCGGCCTCCGCGCTCGTCGATCCGCTCACCATGCCGTTGCCGGATGCCTGCATCGACCGGGTTCTCCTGGTCCATGCCCTGGAGACCGTGGAGAGCCCGAGCGAATTGCTGCACGAGATCTGGCGCATCCTGACGCCGGGCGGCCGCATCATCATGGTGGCCCCCAACCGACGCGGCCTGTGGGCGCGCATGGACACCACGCCTTTCGGCTACGGCCAGCCCTATAGCCGCTCCCAGTTGAAGGCGCTGATGCGCCAGACCTGGTTTTCTCCGGAGGGCTGGGCCGAAACGCTGTATGTGCCGCCCCTGCGCAACCGCCTGCTGCTCCAGACCGCGCAGGCCTGGGAGCAGGTGGGCATCGGTTTCTCGCTCCCCTTCGCGGGGCTCCATGTGGTCGATGCCACCAAGCAGCTCTACCGACCGGGCGCCGTGCGGGCGGTCCAGCGCTCCCGCCGGATTTCGCCAGTCTTCGCCCCGGCTTCCTCGCCGGCCTCGCGGGTGGGCCTTTGAAGCCGGCATCGGGGCCGAGTCGAGCGTTATCTTGACTTGAGGGTGCTAAATCGCCAGTGTCCCGCCATCCGGCGTGGCTGCCCAGGTCAGCGCCGGTTTTTCGTTTTTTCAATAGAGTCTGATGCGCAGTTACCTCGATTTCGAAAAGCCCGTCGCCGAACTTGAAGCCAAGGTCGAAGAGCTTCGCGCCATCGGTGAAAACCGTGACGCCGTCTCGATTTCCGACGACATCACCCGCCTCGAGACGAAGGCCGCGGAGGCGTTGAAGGATCTCTACGGCAAGCTGACGCCGTGGCAGAAGACGCTTGTCGCGCGCCATCCGCAGCGGCCGCATTTCGTCGATTACTGCGCCGGGCTGATCACCGATTTCACGCCGCTCGCCGGCGACCGGAAATTCGCCGAGGACGAGGCGATCGTCGGCGGCTTCGGCCGCTTTCGCGGTTCGGCCGTCTGCGTGCTGGGCCAGGAAAAGGGTCACAACACCGAGACCCGCATCCGGCACAATTTCGGCATGGCGAGGCCCGAGGGCTATCGAAAGGCCGTGCGCCTGATGGAACTCGCCGACCGGTTCGGCTTGCCGGTCCTGTCCTTCGTGGATACCGCGGGCGCCTATCCGGGCATCGAGGCTGAAGAGCGCGGCCAGGCCGAGGCCATCGCCCGCTCCACCGAAATGCAGCTCTCGCTCGGTGTACCGAACGTGTCTCTCGTCATCGGCGAGGGCGGGTCCGGCGGCGCCATCGCGATTGCCACCGCCAACAAGGTGCTGATGCTCGAACACGCCATCTACAGCGTGATTTCGCCCGAGGGCGCGGCCTCGATCCTGTGGCGGGATTCCGCGCGGGCGCAGGACGCCGCCACCAACATGAAAATCACCGCCCAGGATCTCCTGCGCCTCGGCATCATCGACGGCATCGTGGTCGAGCCCACCGGAGGAGCCCACCGCGACCCGCAGGCCGCCATCGGCGCCGCGGGCGATGCCATCCAGGAAGCCCTCCACGATCTCGGCAATATGGGCCCGGCGGAATTGCGCGACCACCGCGCCGACAAGTTCCTGAATATCGGCCGGAAACTGTAAGGCGCCTGACGGGGACGTCGTTCAATGCGGATGCTGGGCTTGCTGGGCGGCATGAGCTGGGAAAGCACCGCCATCTATTATCGCCACCTGAACGAGATTGCGCGCGAGCGACTCGGCGGCCTGCATTCGGCGCGAATATTGCTCTGGTCCGTCGATTTCGCCGAGATTGCCGAGCGTCAGCACGCGGGCGACTGGCAGGGCGCCGGGGCCGTCTTGACGGAAGCCGCCCGACGTCTCGAACAGGCCGGCGCCGAGGCGCTGGTGGTTTGCACCAACACCATGCATCTGGTGGCGGCCGAGATCGAAGCGGCAATCTCCGTTCCGCTGATCCACATCGCCGACGCCACCGCGGCGGCCATCAAGAAAACCGTCTCGCGCCGTCCCGCCCTGCTGGCGACCCGCTTCACCATGGAGCACGATTTCTACAAGGGCCGGCTGCGCGAGCGCCACGGGATCGACGTGACGGTCCCCGATGAAGCAGGCCGGGATCTCGTGCATCGGGTGATCTACGACGAGTTGTGCCGCGGCATCGTCCGCGCGCCGTCCAAGGCCGCCTACCTGTCGGAGATCGACCGTTTGCGGAAAGCGGGTGCCGACGGGGTGATATTCGGCTGCACGGAGGTCGGAATGCTGATCGGGCAGGATGATGTCGACCTGCCGGTTTTCGACACGACCCGGATCCACGCCGCCGCCGCGATGGATTTCGCCCTCGGGCCCGGCTCCTGATTGGCCAAAATGTCGCATCGCCGCTGCGAGCCTTCGGTCGGCACGAGCGGCGGCGACGCGCCTTTTACCGGGCCTTCACTATAACTCCGTTACGGCAGAGCTTGCGGTAACGGCGAGTTAAGGCTAACGATCTAGACAGGTTGGGGAACTGCCCGGCGTCAAAGATCGGGCAGATCATAAGGAACGCGGGGTCCCCCATGTTGAAACGTATCGCATTGGCAGCGAGC
>NZ_JBFUHH010000087.1:0-18912 GCF_056402495.1 Microvirga sp. P4_A5
GGGTACGCGGGTCAAGCCCGGCCATGACGCCGGAGCGTGTGTTGAAGGTGAGCGAACTCACGCCCCGATATGGCGGGCGCGCTCTCGGGAAACGCGCGTGTTGCCGAAAGGACTTCGTCTGATGGGCCAATCTCTTCCCAAACCGGGCCTTCGCCCGTTCCTCCCGGCGGACGTTCCGCTGCTCGCCGAAATCTTTCGCGCCAGCATCGAGGAACTGACGGGTGAGGATTACAGCGAGGCGCAGCAGGAGGCCTGGGCGTCGCGGGCCGATGACGAGACGTTCGCCAGGCGGCTGTCTGAATCGCTGACGCTGGTCGCCACGATGGAGGGATCGCCGCTTGGTTTCGCGTCGTTGAAGGACAACGCGCATCTCGATTTCTTTTTCGTTCATCCGGCCGTCGCCGGGCAGGGCGTCGGCACCATGCTTTACGACGCCATCGAGAAGCTCGCCACCGCGCGCGGCGCGCAGCGCCTGACCGCCGATGTGAGCGACACCGCGATGCCGTTCTTCCAGAAGCGCGGCTTCCAGGCACAACGCCGCAACACGGTGACGATCGGCGACGAATGGCTCGCCAACACGACGATGGACAAGGTGCTGGTCGCCGCCACTGACGGGAGCGAGCCGTCATGAGCCGCGAACGCCTCTATCTCTACGACACGACCTTGCGCGACGGCGCGCAAACCACCGGCGTCAACTTCTCGCTGGAGGACAAGCGCAATATCGCGGGCCTGCTCGACAGGATCGGCATCGATTACGTGGAGGGCGGCTATCCCGGCGCCAATCCGCTCGACACGAAATTCTTTGCCGACAAACCCGTCATCAACGCGCGGTTCAGCGCCTTCGGCATGACCAAGCGGGCAGGGCGGTCCGCCTCCAACGATCCCGGCATCGCGGCTTTGCTCGAAGCGGATGCGGATGCGATCTGTTTCGTCGCCAAGGCATGGGATTACCACGTTCACGTGGCGCTGGAGAGCACCACGGAAGAGAGCCTCGCGGGCATTCGCGAGAGCATCGCGGCGGCGCGCGAAAAGGGCCGCGAGGTCCTGCTCGATTGCGAGCATTTCTTCGACGGCTACAAGGCCAATCGCGATTACGCGCTGGATTGCGCACGGGCCGCCTTCGAGTCCGGCGCGCGTTGGGTCGTCTTGTGCGACACCAATGGCGGGACCATGCCGCACGAGATCGCCGCGATCGTCGCGGATGTGGCGAAGGTCGTGCCCGGCTCCCATCTGGGTATTCACGCCCATGACGATTGCGGCTGCGCGGTTGCCAATTCGCTCGCGGCCGTGGAAGCGGGCGCCCGCCACATCCAGGGCACGCTCAACGGACTCGGCGAGCGCTGCGGCAATGCCAATCTGGTCACGCTGATCGGAGCGCTGAAACTCAAGGACCAATATTCCGAACGCTTCGATCTCGGCGTGACGGACGAGGCGCTGGGCCAGCTCACGCACATGTCGCGGCAGGTCGACGAAATCCTCAACCGGCCGGCGAACCGCCACGCGCCGTTCGTGGGCGCGAGCGCGTTCGCGACGAAAGCGGGCATCCACGCCTCGGCGGTGTTGAAGGATCCGCGCACCTACGAGCACGTGGAGCCTGAAACCGTCGGCAATGTGCGTCGGGTCCTGATGTCGGATCAGGGCGGGCAATCGAATGTGCTCTCCGAACTGAAGCGGCTCGGCTTCACGCTCGAGAAGGGCGATCCGCGCGTGTCGCGCGTGCTGGAGGAAGTGAAGCGCAAGGAAGCCGAGGGTTTCGCTTTCGAGGGCGCGGACGCGTCCTTCTTCGTGCTGGTGAAGCGGATGCTCGGCGAGGTGCCGGCCTTCTTCCAAGTGGAGCGCTTCTCGGTCAATGTGGAGCGCCGCTACAACGCCGTGGGCGAACTCGTGATGGCGTCGGAAGCCATCGTGAAAGTCCGCGTCGGCGACGAGGTGCTGATCTCGGCAGCCGAAGGAAACGGGCCGGTGAACGCGCTCGACGTGGCGTTGCGCAAGGATCTCGGCAAGTACCAGGACCTCATTCAGGATCTCGAGCTCACCGACTACAAGGTGCGCATCTATCAGGGCGGTTCGGACGCGGTGACGCGCGTGCTCATCGAATTCACCGATGGAGACGGCGAAAGCTGGACGACCATCGGCGTGTCTCCCAACATCATCGACGCGTCGTTCCAGGCGCTCACGGATTCGATCGTCTACAAACTTTTGAGAAGCGGCGCGGTGGAGTGATTCGCTCTCGCTGGGCCGCGCGATTCAGACCTTCTTCAGCAGCGTTTCGCTCGGATGGATGCCGAATGCCTGCTTGTACGCGGCGGCGAACTGTCCCATGTGGTTGAAACCGCATTGCACGGCGATTTCCGTCACCTTCGTCGTCGTCGGATCGGCCTCCCGCAAGCGGGCATGAACCCGCGAGAGACGCACGGAGCGCAGGAATGCCATCGGGGTGGTGTTTCTGAAATGCTGAAAGCCGTTCTGCAGGCTTCTGACACTGACGCGGACATGCGCCGCGATGTCCGCGAGGGAGATCGGGCGCGAGAAATGGTGCTCGATGAAATCCTCCGCGTGCTTGACATAGTGCGGCGCCGCGGTCGATTGCGGCTTCAGCAACGCGTCGGTCAGGTTATGCTGGTGGCCGAGCAAGAGGCCCGTCATCAGCATCTCCTCGAGGCGCTTGCGCGCGGCATCCATGAAATGAACCATGGAATTCGGGTCGCTCACTTCGGCTTCCGCATAATGAAGTAGCCGCAGCCACCGCCGCCCGGCGGCGTCGTCGAGGCGAAAGGCGGGCTCGAAATCAAGCGCCGCGGCGCGGTCCCAGCCCAGCAGGCGCCTGCAATAATCGGTGATCTTGTTCCGATCGATCACCAGCGCGAGCGTTTCCGAATCGCTGCCATAGTGAATGGTCTTCGGGACATCCGGCCGAAAGATCAGTCCATCGGTTGCCGACAGCGGCAATTCCTCGCCGCCGAAGCGAAGGTGACCCTTCCCCGAAGTGGACATGACGAACGTCACGAAATTGTCGATGTGATCCCCGAGCAGTTCGACCGAGAGGCTGCGACCGTAGCGGATGTGGAAGAGACCGAGATCGTTCTGGCCGTAATGTTCGAATTCGGCGTGAGCCTCGGTGCCCCGGCCCGTCGGAACGAGCTTGTGCGGCGTTACGATGTTGCAAACGACATCCTCGATCTCGTCCAGTCTGGATGTCGCAAAACGACTGTTGGGCAACGCGAATGCCCCCCGCCTTATCTTCCCGAACCCGCTTCTGCTGATGCGGACAGTTTCCACTGTCTCAAACGGTCAGGAGATGCCGCTGCAGGGTAGCGGGGCGGTTCGTCATGACAACCGCCTCAGGATGCCACGAGGGAGTAGCGAGTTTCCCGGGCCGACGGCTAGAATTTCGCTTCGATTTCCGCATCGTTGCGCACCACCCCGACGCGCCGCGCGAACGCGTCGAGCATCGGCAGCACGTCGTCGACCCGCTCCGCCACGAGATAGCCCAGTTCGAGGCCGGGGCGGATGAAGCCCTGGTCGCGCATATGGGCGAAGAGCGTCAGCAGGGGCTTCCAGAACGCCTTGGTGTTGAGCATCAGGATCGGCTTGGTGTGGCGACCGAGTTGGGCCCAGGTCATCTGCTCGACGAGTTCTTCCAGCGTGCCGATTCCGCCGGGCAGCGCGACGAAGGCGTCGGCTTTCTCGAACATCAGACGCTTGCGGGTATGCATGTCGGAAACCACGATGGTTTCCTGAACGTCGTCCAGGAGCTTTTCRCGCGACTTGAGGAAATCCGGAATGATGCCGGTCACATAGCCGCCGTGGTCCAGAACCGATTGGGCGATGGTCCCCATGAGGCCCACATTTCCGCCGCCATAGACCAGTTTGATTCCGCCCTCAGCCATGAGTCGGCCCAGCGTCGCGGCGGTCTCGGCAAAAACCGGATCGTCGCCGAATCCGGAGCCGCAATAGACGCAAACGGATTTGATGTCTGACAGGGTTTGCGTGTCGATCTGCATGGCTTTCCGGCTCAAGTCGTAGGGCATTATTATTAATCCTTATGGCCGTAGCCTTTTGAAAGATAAACGGTTTAAATGAACGAAAGTGCCCGTTCGAGAAAAGGCGTCATGGCAATCGAAAGACCCGTTGCGGGGAATATCGTGATCATCGGAGCGGCTGCAATTGCCGTCGTGGTGGTTCTGCTCGGCGTACTCAACTGGGACAATCTGTTGGGGCGACCAACCTCAGATACTGCGCCTGTGACAATGTCGCAACCGGCCTCGCCCAATCCGGCCGCCGGAACGCCCGTTCCGTCAGCCTCCCAAACGGCAGCCCAGCAAGCGGCCGCGCCGGCGTCGGCGGCRCCGCCCCCCGCACCGACGCCTGCTGCCGCAGCGGCACCTCCCCCTGCCACCGGGGAGGCGATCGCACCGAGCTTCGACGTCGTCCGGGTCGAGCCGAATGGCGACAGCGTCATCGCGGGCCGTTCCGCCCCCGGCGCCACCATCGAATTGCTTCGCAACGACCAGGTCCATGCCCGCGCGGTCGCGGATAATTCCGGTCTTTTCGCGTTCACGCCACCGCCGCTGCCCTCCGGCTCCCACAAGATCGTGCTGCAATCCATCGCTCCTGACGGCAAGCGCCAACGTTCGAAGGAATCGGTGACGGTCGAGATCAACGGCTCGACCCGTCCGCTGGTGGCGTTGACCGCCCCCGACAAGCCGACCGTCGTCCTTTCCAATCCCGAGCCGGCGCCTCCGGCGAAGGCCGCCGAGGCTGCTCCCGCGCCATCACCCGCGCCGCAGCAACAGGCAAGCGCCGGGCCGAACGGCAACGCACCCGCCACGCCGCCGCCTTCGACCTCCACACCCCGGGCCGACATCAAGATCATGAGCGTCGAATCGGAGGAGGGGAAACTCTACGTCTCGGGCGAGGCCGCCCCGGGCGCCACGGTCCGGCTTTATCTCAACGAGAGCTTCATCGCTCCCGGCGGCGCGGGCGGCGACGGAAAGTTGTCGTTTGCCATCGCGAGCGGCGTGAAGGCGGGCGAATACCGCGTCCGCCTCGATGAGGTGGACCCCGTTTCGGGTCAAGTGAAGTCCCGCGCCGAAGTCGGCTACAGCGTCCCGGCCCTGGTGGCGGAAGCCGCTCCACCGGCCCAGAACGGCGCTGCGGCGCCCGCGGTCGGGTCGCCTTCGGCCCCGTCGGCGCCCGCGAGCCCCGGTCGCATGGCGGCGGCGCCGGCTCTGCCCCCGGAACTGCCGCCCAACACCGTGGTGATTCCCAATATCGACACCGCCATCGTGTCGCGGGGCGACAGYCTGTGGCGCATCAGCCAGCGGATCTATGGCCGCGGTTACCGCTACACGGTCATCTACGGCGCCAACCAGACCCAGATCCGCAATCCGAACCTGATCTATCCCGGCCAGATTTTCGTGCTGCCGAACAACGACGCCCAGAACACCAATTGAGCGCCTGAGATCGCAGGTGAATTCCCGCCCGGGATCGCCTATATGCAGGGCCGGCACCTCGATGGGTCAGGCCTTGATCGGCCCAGACTCACCAAACGTAATCGATTCCAACAGACTGGCATGATGTCGCCCGACGATCGCCTCACAGGTGTCGGCACCATGTTTCAAGAACGGATTTGAAAGACCATGTCCCCGCCAACGGCGGCGCCCGCAAAACCCGCGGACGCACTCAACCCTCCCGGCCTTCTGGCGACCGTCACGAAATTGTGGCCCTATCTGTGGCCCCACGGACGCCCGGATCTTCAGCGGCGTGTCTTCATGGCATTCGGCCTGCTGCTCGTCGCCAAGGGCATCACCATGGTGACGCCGTTTGCCTTCAAATGGGCTACCGACGCGCTGGTGGCGGTGTCGGGCGGCGGCGGGAATGTTGCCACGCAGGCCGCCACGGCCGGCGACTGGCTCTGGCGCGCGCCCATCCTGCTGACGATCCTCTACGGTCTCACCCGCGTGCTCATGGCGGTGCTGACGCAAATGCGCGACGGGCTGTTTGCCAAAGTGGCGATGCATGCGGTGCGAAAGCTCGCGCTCCAGACCTTCGAGCACATGCATCGCCTTTCCTTGCGGTTCCATCTCGAGCGCAAGACCGGCGGGCTCACCCGCGTGCTGGAGCGCGGCCGCGAGGGGATCGAGGAATTGTCGCGGCTGGTGGTGCTGACGCTGCTGCCGACCATCTTCGAGTTCGGCCTCGTGCTCGGCATTCTCGCGTGGGAATTCGACTGGACGTATTCGGCGGTGGTTCTCGCCATGGTGGTGGTCTATCTGGCCTATACGTACCAAGCCACCGAATGGCGCATTTCGATCCGCCGCCGCATGAACGAATCCGACACCGACGCCAACACCAAGGCGGTCGATTCGCTTCTCAATTACGAGACCGTGAAATATTTCGGCGCCGAGGCGCGCGAGGCGATCCGCTACGACCGCTCGATGGAGCGCTATGAGAAAGCCTCCACCCAGACCTACACGTCGCTTGCCGTTCTCAACGCGGGCCAGGCGGTGATCTTCTCCATCGGCATGACCATCGTGATGGTGCTGGCGGCGCGCGACATCGTGGCGGGCCGCGTCTCCATCGGCAGCTTCGTGCTCGTCAACGCCATGCTGGTGCAGCTCTACATTCCGCTGAATTTCATGGGGATGCTGTACCGCGAGATCAAACAGGCGCTGATCGACATCGACGACATGTTCAAGATTCTCGACCGCAATCCCGAAATCCAGGACAAGCCGGACGCCAAGCCGCTGCACATCACGCAAGGCGTCGTTCGCTTCGACGACGTGCATTTCGCCTACAACCCGGAGCGCGAGATTCTGAAGGGCGTGAGCTTCGAGGTCCCGGCCGGCCACACCATCGCCATCGTCGGTCCGTCGGGTGCGGGAAAATCGACCATCTCGCGGCTCCTCTTTCGATTCTACGAGCCCTCGAGCGGACGCATCCTCATSGACGGGCAGGACATCGCGGACGTTCAGCAGACCAGCCTGCGCAAGGCCATCGGCATGGTCCCGCAGGACACCGTGCTATTCAACGACACCATCGGCTACAACGTGCAATACGGCCGCTGGGACGCCGCCGCCGAAGAGATCAAGGAAGCGGCCCGCCTCGCGCAGATCGACCGTTTTATCGGCTACCTGCCGGAAGGTTTCGAGACGCCGGTCGGCGAGCGCGGCCTGAAATTGTCAGGCGGCGAGAAGCAGCGCGTCGCGATCGCCCGCACGATCCTGAAAGGCCCGCCCGTTCTCGTTCTCGACGAGGCGACCTCGGCGCTCGATTCCTTCACCGAGAAAGAAATTCAGGACGCGCTCGACCGTGTCAGCCGCGGACGGACGACTCTCGTCATCGCGCATAGGCTGTCCACCATCATCGGCGCTGACGAGATCATCGTTCTCGATCATGGACAGATCGTCGAACGGGGGACGCATACGAGCCTGCTGGCCTCCGGCGGCGTCTACGCGGCCATGTGGAACCGCCAGCGCGAGGCCGAGAAGGCGCGGGAAACCCTCAAGCGGACCGAAGAAGAGGAACGCAGCGAGCTCGAGGCGCCGGCGATCTGAGGGCGAAGCGAGCGTTTGCGACCTCCCTGTCATTCCCCGGAATGCCAGCGGGTCGCGCGCCCGCTTGACGGAAGCCTCTGCCCCTGCCATCCCCCCTCATCGCAAAAGGGCCAAACGACATCATGAGCGACATTCTCGACTCGATCCGCCGCATCGTGGTTCCGATCCACAAGGAAGGCTACGTCTTCATCCTGATCGCACTGGTGGCAACGGTTCTGCTCGGCAGCCTGTGGTCGCCGCTGTTCTGGATCGGCGGAATCCTCACCGTGTGGGTGTGCTATTTCTTCCGCGATCCGCCCCGCGTGACCCCACTCCGCGACGGTCTCGTGGTGTCGCCGGCCGACGGCCGCGTGAGCCTCATCACAACAGCGGTGCCGCCCGTCGAGCTCGACCTGCCGCAGGAGCCGATGACCCGTATCTCGGTCTTCATGAACGTGTTCGATTGCCACGTGAACCGCTCGCCGGTCACCGGCCGCATCACCCAGATCCTTTATACGCCCGGTCTTTTCCTCAATGCGGAACTCGACAAGGCGAGCGAAGACAACGAGCGCAATGCGCTCGTCATCGATACCGGCAGCGTCAAGATCGGCGTGGTGCAGATCGCGGGACTCGTCGCCCGCCGCATCGTCTCCTTCGTCAAGACGGGAGACGGCCTCAGCACCGGCGAACGCTTCGGCCTGATCCGCTTCGGCTCGCGGCTCGACATCTACGTGCCGCTCTCCACCCAGGTCCTGGTCGGGCTCGGGCAGACGGCGATCGCCGGCGAAACGGTGCTGGCGGATCTCGACGCGAAGGAGCCCGGTCGCCAGTTCCGGGCCGGGTAGGGCGGTTTACGGGCCGCGGCGTCCTTGCCGCTCCCGCGACCAGCCCCTAGAACTAACCCATGAGCGATCTCTTTCCCCCCTTCGCCCCGGACCCGGATGAACCGCGCAAGCGTCTGTTCAAGCCCGTGCCGTTCCGGGTCATCGTCCCCAACATCATCACGCTGATCGCCCTCTGCCTCGGGCTCACGGCCATCAGGCTGGCCTTCGAGGGACGGTTCGAGCCGGCGGTCATCGCCATCGTGGCGGCGGCCGTGCTCGACGGGGTGGACGGGCGCATCGCCCGACTGCTCAAGGGCACGTCGCGCTTTGGAGCCGAGCTCGACTCGCTCGCCGATTTCGTCAATTTCGGCGTCACGCCCGCGCTCATTCTCTACAGCTTCGTCCTCAACGACCTGAAATCGCTTGGCTGGATCGCCGTCCTCGTCTTCGCCATCGCCATGGTGCTGCGCCTTGCCCGGTTCAACGTGATGATGGACGATCCGAACCGTCCGGAATGGCAGAAGGACTTCTTCACCGGCATGCCCGCGCCCGCCGGCGCGGTCACGTCGCTGCTGCCGCTCTACCTGTCGTTTCTCGGCGTTCCCATGACCAACGCCGCCCCGGTGGTGCTGGTCTACCTGCTTGGCCTGGCGTTCCTGATGGTCTCGACCATCCCGGTCTATTCCGGCAAGACCCTCGGCAAATCCGTGCCGCGCCATTGGGTCCTGCCCATTTTCGTGCTGTCGGTGGCGGGCTTCGGCCTTCTGGTGAGCTTTCCCTTCGAGGTGCTGACTGCCATCACGATCCTGTTCCTGGGGACCATTCCGCTCGGCATGATGCGCTACCGGCGCCTCGAGCGCGCTCACGCAAACCCCACGCCTCCCGAACCGAGCCCGGTCGCGCCCCCGCTTCCCTAAAGCTTTCCCACGGGAACAATGTGGCGTTCCGCCGTCGCAGCCCTATGTTGTTGGTACAAAACCAGAGTTGGAGAATATCGTGGCGTCCTCATCAGAGATGGCACCGTCGAGCTGGCGGCCCAAACTCGTGCTCGCCTCGGCTTCGCCGCGACGGTTGGCGCTGCTTCAGCAAGGCGGTATCGAGCCCGACGCGCTGCTGCCCGCCGACGTGGACGAGACGCCGCTGAAATCCGAAAACCCCCGCCAGCTCGCCAAGCGCCTCGCGCGCGAAAAAGCCGAGATCGCCCGCAAGGCGGCGCGTCATAGTGAGGGCCTGCGAGAGGCTTTCATCCTGGCAGCCGACACCGTGGTGGTGGCGGGGGGGCGCATCCTGCCCAAGGCGGAGGTGGTGGACGAGGCGGCCGCCTGCCTGCGCATGCTCTCCGGCCGCGCCCACCGGGTCTACACGTCCGTGTGTCTCGTGACCCCCAAGGACACCATCCGCGAGCGCCTTGTGGAAACGCGGGTGCGCTTCAAACGCCTGTCGAAGGACGAGTTCGAGCGCTACCTTGCGTCGGGCGAATGGCGCGGCAAGGCCGGCGGATACGCGATCCAGGGCCTCGCCGGGACGTTCGTCATCAAGCTCGTGGGGTCCTATTCCAACGTCGTGGGCCTGCCGCTTTACGAGACGGTGGCGCTGCTCGACGGGGAGGGATACCCCGTGCGGTTCAGCTGGCTGAATGCGGCCTGAGATGAAGCCCCCGAAAAAACCCGCCAACCAGAACGACCCGGTCATCCCGGCGGAAAAATGCCCCACCTGCGGGCAGCCGGCGACGGTGGCCTACCGGCCGTTCTGTTCCAAGCGCTGCGCCGACGTGGATCTCAACCGCTGGCTGACGGGGCGTTATGCCATTCCCGCCGTGGAGGACGACGAGGCCAAGGACGACGGCGACCTCCCGGAATAAAGCGCTTTTTTCCTCAGACTTGTCGCCGAACAGCGCTGGACATGCGTCGCGGCTCTGACTATACAACCGGCCTCTGACGCCCGCAGCCGCAAGGCCGCCCGTGTCCGCCCAGGTAGCTCAGTTGGTAGAGCATGCGACTGAAAATCGCAGTGTCACTGGTTCGATTCCAGTCCTGGGCACCATTCTTCCATTTCCGGCAGTTTTGGCTTTTTGCTCAGTCCTCCACGGGATCGGCGAACCTCGATATGTGAGTTGCGGCATTTCGCAAGTCCTCGCGCTCTAAGCCACTGGGAGTGCCTGGATTTGCAGCGCAGGCCTCTGCATGCAAGACGGCGCGGTAAGCATTGGCACCCAGCGTAGGCAGCTTCTGAAAAACCTTATCTCTGAGACATATCGACTGCCGACGCGTTCATCGCTAACGTTGAGGCAGTCAGACTCGCAGTGATAAGAACCAAAGAGGAAAAGCTGTGGTTTCGATCGTGTCCGGCACGCCGAGGCGGCTCCATCCGCTTCATGCCGCTCTTCTGGCCTTTACGATCCCCCTTTTCGTCGGTGGCCTGATCAGCGACCTCGCCTATTGGTCGAGCTTCCACGTGCAATGGGCCAATTTCTCCTCGTGGCTGATCGCCGGTGGCCTCTTCGTTGGAGCCTTTGTCGTTCTTTGGGCGGCGTTCGGCCTCTTCCGAAGGCAAACCGCGCAAAATCGGCGGCCGATCCTGTATTTCGTCGTTCTTCTCGCGATGTGGGTGCTCGGCTTCGTCAACGCTCTCGTCCACGCGAAGGATGCCTCGGCGACAATGCCGGGAGGGCTTTATCTCTCGGCTATCACGACGCTCCTGGCCGTCGTTGCAGTCTGGATCGGCTTTTCCGGGTTTCGTGACGGAGAGGTTCGATGATGCGCTCGGTGCTTCTGATCGGGGCAACGGCCCTCGTCCTGTCCGCCTGCGGCAACGACCCGGATCCGGCGCAATACGGGGCAAATCCGACACTGCCCGAACCCGTGCGGGGCCTGCTGCCGAGCATGACGATCCCGAGACCTTTGAATTGGGGCAATGACCTCCCGACGGTGCCGTCCGGATACAAAATTACAGCCATCGCCACGGATCTCAAGATCCCCCGGCAGACACTGGTCCTTCCCAACGGCGACATTCTGGTCGCGGAGGGCACGGGGGGAAGTGCGCCTACGGTCCGGCCCAAGGACTTCATTGCCGGCTTCATCAAGGGCCTCGGCAAGAGTTCGGTGGGAGGCGGCAACCGGCTGACGTTGTTGCGCGACAGCGATGGGGACGGCACCTACGATGCACGAGGCATCTTCGCCGACAAACTCAACGCGCCCTATGGTCTCGCGCTCGTCAACGGCGCCATTTACGTGGCCAACCAGGATGCGCTGGTGCGCTTCGACTATCGAGACGGCCAGACCGAGGCGAGCGGGCCGCCGACGAAGGTCGCGGACCTGCCCTCCGCGAYCAATCATCACTGGACGAAGGCGTTGGCAGCCAGCGCCGATGGCCGCTTCCTCTACGTCGGCATCGGATCCAACAGCAATATCACCGAGCGGGGGATGGATGCCGAGGTCGACAGGGCCATGGTCTGGCAGATCGATGCCCAGACGGGAGCCCACAAGCCCTTTGCAACCGGTCTTCGCAATCCGACGGCTCTGACCATTCAGCCCGGAACCGGCCAGCTCTGGGCGGTCGTCAATGAACGGGATGAAATCGGTCCCAACCTCGTTCCGGATTACCTGACAAATGTGCGTGAGGGCGGCTTCTACGGCTGGCCGTACTCTTATTGGGGCCAGAACGTCGACCCCCGCGCGCAACCGCAAGATCCGCGGAAGGTCGCGTCGGCGATCCGTCCTGATTACAGCCTGGGCTCGCACGTGGCCGCGCTCGGTGTCGCATTCTCAACCTCGACGATGGGCGGGAATTTTTCCGAGGGTGCGTTCGTCGGCGAACATGGCAGCTGGAACCGCAGCGTTCCCGTCGGCTACAAGGTCGTTTTCGTGCCCTTCCGAAACGGCCGTCCGGCCGGTGACCCGGTTGATTTTGTTTCCGGCTTTCTGGCCGACAGCGGCAACACACGTGGACGACCGGTGGGGGTAACGGTCGATCCGCGCGGTGCGTTGATCGTCGCAGACGACCTGTCGAACACGATCTGGCGAATCACCAAAAACTGAATCGTCACGGCGCGATCAACCCCGATCACCCGATCCTTTCGGTGCCCACGGCATCAGGAGCCCTTGATGAAACGCATCCTTCGAATTGTAGCCGTCATCGGCCTCGGTCTGCTCACGACGGCGTGCGACAAGTGTGGAAATTCGAATTTCAACACGCCGCATTTCTGCGGCAACAATTCGCCGCGCAGCTGATTTCGCCGTCGCGCGCGCAGCCTCGGGGGGCGGTTGTCCCGCCGCATGATTTCACGTCGGAGGTGACGCCTTGGCGTTCTTGAACGATCTCGACGGGCCCTTCAGGGCCATCGTCGTGGGGGCCTCGGGCGGCATCGGAGCCGCGTTCGTGAGGTGCCTCAGGCAGGACGGCGTCGATGTCGTGGCGCTATCGCGGTCCGGTAGCGGTGAAGCGCGAATCGATATCGAAGACGAAGCCAGCATTTCGGCGGCGGCCTCGCGTCTGACGGCGGGAGCGCCGGTCCGGCTCGTGATCGTCGCCACCGGCCTCCTGCACGACGCCACGATGCAGCCGGAGAAGACCTACCGCCAGCTCGATGCGGACAATCTTGCGCGGTCTTTCCGCGTCAATGCGATCGGGCCGGCTCTGGTCGCCAAACATTTCGTGCCGCTCCTGCCGAAAGCCGGCCGCAGCGTCTTCGCGGTGATATCGGCGCGGGTCGGCAGCATCGAGGATAACCGTCTCGGGGGATGGTACGGATACCGCGCCGCGAAGGCTGCGTTGAATCAATTCGTGCGGACCGCCGCGATCGAACTCGCGCGGCAGAAGCCCGAGGCGATCTGCGTCGCRCTTCACCCCGGCACGGTCGAGACCCGCTTGAGCGAGCCTTTCCGCGGTGGCGCGCCGTCCCGCAACCTGCTTCGTCCAGGCGATTCCGCGCGGCACATGCTGATGGTTCTGGGCGGCTTGACGCCGGCCGATACCGGGCATCTCATCGCCTGGGACGGTTCGCGCATTCCATTCTGAGGAAGTCATTGCCGATGAGTCCCGGAAAAATATTGAAAGGCGCACTGATCGTCCTGGGTCTTGCGTTGTTCGCCACAGGGGTGCGGGCCATGACCACCGATGACGATATGCTGATCGCAGCCGCCGGGCGAGGGGACGAAAGATCGGTGGGCGAGCTCCTTGCAAAAGGCGCCGATGTCCACGCGCGCGACGACGCGCAGCGCACGGCGCTGCTGGCCGCCACTCAAGGGAACCACGTGGCCGTTGCACGTCGGCTCATTGAGGCAGCGGCGGATGTGAACGCGCAGGACAAACAGCGCGACAGCGCATATCTGCTGACGGGGGCGCGGGGCTATATCGAGATTCTGCGTTTGACGCTGGCGCACGGCGCGGATCTTGCAAGCACCAACCGTTATGGCGGCACGGCGCTGATCCCCGCATGTGAGCGCGGCCACGTGGAAACCGTCCGGGAATTGCTGCGCACTCACATCGATGTCAACCACGTCAACAGACTGGGTTGGACGGCCCTGATGGAAGCCGTCGTACTGAGCGACGGGGGAGCGCCGCATCAGGAGATCGTGCGGCTGTTGCTGACGGACGGCCGGGCCGATCCCAATATCCCCGACAAGGATGGCGTCACGCCGCTGCAACACGCGCGGCGCCGCGGCTTCGCGGAAATCGCCTCGCTGCTCGAGGCGGCGGGCGGCCGCTGATGATACGGGTTTCCGCTCTGTGAAAAAGCGGAGCCGTCAGGGACGACTCCGCTCCAGTCTCCGTCTGACGATGAACGGGCCTAGTAGCCCTGGACAGGGCGTCCGGCCGACGACATCATCATCGGGTCTTCCATCCGCATGCGGTTGTTGAGAACGACCACCGGCGTGCCGACGGGGACGCGGTTGAAGAGGTCGATGATGTCCTGGTTGAACAACCGGATACATCCGCTCGACACGGCGGTGCCGATCGATTGCGGCTCCGACGTTCCGTGAATGCGGTACAGCGTGTCGCGTCCGTCCGCGTAGAGATAGAGTGCGCGCGGGCCGAGCGGATTGTCGAGACCGCCGGGCATCCCACCCGCCCACTTCCTGTTGCGCTCCGGTTCGCGGCGGATCATGTCGGAGGTCGGCGTCCAGCTCGGCCAGTTGGCCTTGCGGCCGACGGTGGCGCGGCCGCTCCATGCGAGGCCTTCTTTGCCCACGCCGATGCCATATCGCAGGGCGCGGCCGTTTTCACGCACGAGATACAAGAAGCGGTTGGTCGTATCGACCACGATCGTGCCCGGCTGCTCGCGCGACGGATAGGCCACCTCCTGGCGCAGCAGGGCGGTGTCGATGCCCGTGAGATCCGTGGCCGGGAGGTCGAATTTCTCCTCGGGACGCGGTCCGTACATGGCGGCGAAGACCGGATCCGGCTGGGCGACCATCCCTTGCGGCGGTGTTTGCGAGGTCGAAACACAACCGGCCAAAAAGACGGGCACCAACAGGGCCGCGATACGTGCGGTTTTGCGAAGGGAAGCGAGAGGGGACGCTGGGGCAGGCATAGTTGATACTCACCGTTTCTTGGTTATTGGGACGACGACATGGCCTTGGGCCGCGACGTGGATGTGTTCGATTGAGCGGGATGCGGTGGCTGGATCGTGTGGGCCGGATGGCCAAATTGTGGCGGGAACGTCATGTGGCCTCGGGGTCACACTTTGTGGCGAACATGTGGCTCATCAACGGCGGCGCCGGCAAGGTGGTTCCGCCACGCTTGGCTCACGCTTTCGTGGACGACGGGAGACCACGCGGACGGTAGCCGCCTTCAGGTCGCGCTGACGGTCCGGGCGGGGAAGGCGGAACCCTGCTCGTCTCGCGCCATTGTCCCACCACACTCGCCAGCGCATCTGCGCAACGGATCTTCGTTGTGCGCGGGCGTCAGGTCCGTATGATCACAAAAATCGTCCTCTCGCCCGGCAGACTTAATCAGTGATGCATCCCGAAAAGCACGGCAGGGTTCTCCGGATCCTGACCTATAATGTCCACCGATGGCTGGGGACGGATCGCAAGATCGATCCCGAGCGGATCGGAGACGTGATCGCATCCTGCCAGGCGGATATCGTGGCACTGCAGGAGGTGCGCGTCGGCAAGATCGACAAGGGCAGGGCGGATCAGGCCGCCATCGTGGCGGATCGCCTCGGCATGGAACTCCACTTCCAGCCGACGATTCGGATTCTCGGCGAGCAATACGGCATCGCGATCCTCACGCGGCACCCCTCGCAGATCGTGAAGGCCGGGAGGCTTCCGAGCCTGTCGCCGGGACCGGCCTTCGAGAAGCGCAGCGCCCTCTGGGTCGCCATCGACGTCGAGGGTCACGCGGTGCAGGTCGTCAACGCGCACCTGTCGCTGCGCTCGCGCGAGCGGCGGGCGCAAGCCGCGGCCCTGCTGGGCGGYGAGTGGATGGGCCATCCCGATTGCGCCGATCCGGCGGTGCTGTTGGGCGATTTCAACGCGCCGCCCTATTCGCGATCCTACCGGCTGTTCGCCGGACGCATGCGTGACGCGCAGCTCTTCAACCCGGCGGGCGAGCCGCAGCCCACGTTCCACACGCGCGCCCCCGTCCTTCGGCTCGATCACATGTTCGTCACCCCTTCGGTTGAAGTGATGAGCGCCGCCCCCGTCCGAACGGTGCTTTCGCGTGTGGCGTCGGACCATTTTCCGCTTCTGGCCGAGTTGCGGGTGCCAAGTCGGGCCCGTCACGTCGGCAAGGCGCATGCGCGCATCGACGAGCCGGAATTGCTTTGAGGCCGCGCCCTCCGGAATGACGTTGCGGTCGCGCGGCCTCCGCTCTAGCCTCGCGCGCTTGGACGACATCACGAGGATATCCCATGAAGCTTTTCTATTCGCCCGGCGCGTGCTCGCTGGCGACTCACATCGTTGCGCTGGAAGCAGGCTCGCCAGCCACCTACGAGAAGGTGGATCTGCGGGCGAAGAAGACCGAGTCCGGGGCCGATTTCATGCAGATCAACCCGAAGGGCTACGTGCCCGCGCTGCAGCTCGATAGCGGCGATATCCTCACCGAGGTGTCGGCGGTCATCCAGTATCTCGCCCATCAGGCGCCGGGCAGCGGACTCATGCCCGAGGCAGGCACGCCGGAGCATTTCCGCGTGCTCGAATGGATCGGCTTCATCAGCGCCGAACTGCACAAGGGTTTCGGCCCGCTCTTCAATCCTGCCACGCCGGATGCCTACAAGACCATCGCGATCGCCAATCTCAACCGTCGTCTGGCTTATCTGAATGAGGTCCTCGACGGGCGTTCCTATCTGGTCGGGGATCGCTTCACCGTGGCGGACGCCTATCTGTTCACCATCCTGCGCTGGACCGGCCCGATGAAGATCGACATGGCTGGCCTCGGGAACGTCGCGGCCTACATGGACCGGGTCGGCAACCGCGAGAGGGTGCGGCAGGCGCTGGTGAACGAGGGACTGCTCAAGGCGGCCTGAGGGACTAGGAAGGCTTGGGGGGCGGAGGGCGTCCCCTTGCCATCCCGGGCGCCGGAGGCTAGGCAGCCTGAAATGCAGCGCCCGACGATCATGATCCCAGTCTCCGTCTTCATCATCGCCAAGAACGAAGCTGACCGGATCGGCGAGACGATCCGGGCGGTTCGCCATCTCACGGACGATCTGGTGGTGGTCGATTCCGGCTCGTCGGACGAGACGCGCAGCATCGCCGCCGGACTGGGCGCGCGGGTCATCGAAAATCCCTGGCCCGGCTATGGCCCGCAAAAGCGGTTCGCCGAGGAGCAATGCCGGCACCCGTGGCTCCTGAATCTCGATGCCGACGAGGTGCTGCCGGCCGATCTCGCCGCCGAAATCGAGGCCCTGTTCGCAAACGGCGAGCCCGGTGCGCAGGCCTACCGCCTGCCCATCGCTGAAATTTTTCCCGGCGAGGCCAAACCTCACGCGCTGGCCTATTCGCTGGCTCCGGTCCGGCTCTACCGGGCGGATCGGGGGCGGTATTCCTCCTCGCCGGTCCATGACCGGGTCGACCTTGCTGCCGGCACTCGCGTGGGCAAGTTGCGCGGCATCGTGCATCACCGCTCCGTACGCTCGCTCGGCGACCAGCTCGACAAGCTCAATCGCTATTCCGACCAGCAGGCGCGGGATCTGGAAGCCCGCGGCGTCGCCATTCCCACATGGCGCGTCTTCTTCGAACTTCCGGCGGCGTTTCTGAAAGCCTATATCGGTCGCCGCCATGCGCTTCGCGGCACATACGGTTTTCTCACGGCCATGAACTACGCGATCTCACGCCACCTCCGGCTCGCCAAGCATTACGAACGTCGGATGCTGCAGAAGCGCGATCCCGGTTCCGACCTTTAGTCGGCGAGCGCAGCGATCACGCGGATCTCGAGCGTGTAATCGGGATCCGCGAGTTTCGACTCGACGCAGACCCGCGCGGGCGTGTGGTCCTGCACCACCCACGCGTCCCAGACCCGGTTCATCGCCTCGTAGTACGACATATCGCTGAGCCAGATCGTGGCGTGCAGAATTCGCGACTTGTCGCTGCCGATTTCGTCGAGCGATTGTTCGATCTGCGCGAGAACGTCGGCGGTCTGCCGTTCGACGGATTGGCCGACGCTTTCCTCCGGAACATAGCCGGAGAAATGCGCCGTGCCTTCGAAGATGGCGATGTCGCAATAACGCGCCGCAACGCCGATCCGCCTGATATCCGTCATCGTCTCGTCCCTCGCGGATCGGTGTTCATCACGCCGCCGGCGCCCCTTCGACCGACAGAACCTGCAACCGGTGGATCTCGCCCGTCCGGCTCGGCCAGGTGATCGACTGGCCTTCCGACAGGCCGATCAGCGCGGCGCCCACGGGCGTCATGATCGAGATACGCTTCTCCTCGATATTGGCGTCCTCGGGAAACACCAGCGTGACACGCTCCGTCCGGCCGCGTTGTTCGTCACGAAATGTGAGCGTCGAGCCCATCGTGACCACCTTCGCCGGCACCTGCCCCCGACGCACGATCTTCGCGCGAYCGAGCTCCACCGATAGGTAATCGGACACCTCCGGCATCCGGCTCGCGGCGGCTTCCGCCAGACGCGTGAGCCGAACGTGATCGGCCTCCGTCATGACGATTTTCGGACGACGTTCATTGCGGTTTTCGGAGGCTGGGGCGGCCATGGGAACTCTCAAAATTATCTGGAGCGAAGCAGGCTTCGCCGGGAAATGATCGACAGGATGGGTCAAGCGGTCAGGAAATAAGTCAGCCTCCCGAGCAGGGACGCGCGGCGTCGCTGACTCGGGCTAGGAATGCCAGATGAGTAAACCCGCGTTTCGCAGGCCTCGGCAATATGAAGCGTAAGGGCTCATGGCCCCCAAGCTACCGCTCAACCGGCTTTTGTCAAACGGAGCATTCCCGGAACGCGGCACCGGGGGCGACCATATACTCGGCAAGCCTCTGACGGAAAACGTTTTTTCTGTCCCGAGCGGGCAGGGGACGCGCTCGCATTCGGTGCAGACGCGACCGTGTTTTTGGACCTTGACGCGAGCCCCCTGTTCGCGTCTATTGCGCCACCTG
>NZ_JBFUHH010000088.1:0-18463 GCF_056402495.1 Microvirga sp. P4_A5
GTCCTTTACCGTATTCTCGGAGAGCTTCAGGTGATCGGCGATCCACTTGTTGGAATGCCCTTTCTGCAGCAATGCCAGAACATCCGCCTCCCGTGTCGTGAAGGTGACACGGGAGCCGTTGGCGCCAGGCGTCGCAGGCGGATCGGGCGGGCTTTTCTGTTGCGTCGAAAAGCTCTCTTCGACCGCGATAGACCCTGTAGCAGCAAGATGGGCCAGTGGGAGCGGCTGCGCATGACCGTTCCCGCTCGTCCCATTCGCCAAAGACAGATAGCTTGGGCCCGGACGCGGGTAATAGGTTCCCCCGGCCATGACCAGCCGAAGAGCCGCTATTCCGACTTTAAGGGAAGCCGAAACCGGAATGACGCCTTTCAAGCCGGCGCCGATGGCCTGCACGACATCGATCTCATCCTTCGCGGAAATCAGAACCGCCGGCGCCTGAGGAGTGGAGCGATCAAGGAGCCTGACGGCGCGGGCGATGGCATCGCAATTTGGAAAGAGCGTTGCTTTCAACAACACGAGCGCCACTGTTATGCCGTCGCCCCGGTAAAGGTCATCGAGACCCGCGACACCATTGATCGATGCGTGCGGAAAGGAGCCGCGAAGCGCTTCGATGAGACATTCCTGAGAGAACGGTTCATCGTCGACAACGACAATAGCTTCCCGCATTCCATCGTCCGTCCGAATTTCCGGCATAACGACCCCCCTTTGACAGGACAAAGTCGTCTCAGCGAACTGTCTTCTCAGATTTTTGAGAAGAAACACTTCGCTTTGAACAATCAGATCAAAAAACCATTACTAACTCGTACAGTTGCCAGAGTAATTAGCCGCCATGGTAAATGCGGAGCTATCGCCTAATACGCTTACGCGGCTGACACTTCACGCGAGGTTTGCCCGGAGCCGAGCAATTTAATATTAGCACAATTTGAACAGTATTGAACACTTCATGTTTAACCCATGATAGGGATTAATGAACTAAAAAGGGCTATTGTATATGAATAGTATCTCGTTTCATTGATGCATGCGATTAAGCGGAAGGAATATCCTTCTGCTGGCGGAGGCAGGAGTAAAATCTCGGGAACGGCATCTCGCTTCCACACCCGAGATGATTAGAAGAGCGACCGGAAAGGGTCTCTGGAAGCAAAACACGATCCGCAGCATCATTTGTCCCGGCGTCCGTGACCTGGTGGGTGAAATGGACTTTGCGGACAAGGACATCCGCGACCTTCTGCCTTTCGTGCCAGCCAATTCGACAGCGTTGGTAGAAGGGCAGGGGGAGACCTGCGAGGACCCGACTTCGCCAGGCGTGCATTTTGTCCCGATCTCGGAAGTTGAAGCAGAGACGGCCCCCCGTTTGGCCGAAACCGACCCCGGCTTAGGCGACAGCCTGATGCCCGATGTCTCTGCCCTGTTCGTGCGGTCGCCTATCGACGTCGCCCCATCGGATCCTGTGCTTATCGCTGACCCAGCACCCGGCGCGATGCCGTCAGTCGACGGCATCAAGGTGAGCGAGATTTCCGTGGAGATCGACGCCGGACGGGCCGATGGCGACGACATTCCCGACACTGTCCGTGGCGAGCCTGCTGCGCACGCAAAGGATAACCCGAAGGAACCACAAATCTCCGACGGGGAAGTCGAAGGAGGTAGGGACGCACATAGTGTAACTCTCTCGCAAATCGCCGACATCGATCAGGACGCGAGCATTCTGGTGCATGGCTACGGGGGCAAAGTCGTCGCACGACTCCATATCGATCAGACCATCAGGATGGATCAGGATATAAACTTGGCGTTCAGCCTCGATGGCACCGGCCACTTTGCCGTACGGATCGACCAGCAACTCAGCGTCGAGCAGGAGATCGATATCGACCTCGAGATCTTCGAAGACGACGGTGTCCTCTACATCGATCTGGACATGAGCGATTCCATCGAGATCGAGCAGGACACGAACGTGGGGATCAGCATCACCGACGGGCCTCCTGGCGGTGTCGTCGAAGTCAGCCAGGACATGACGCTTGATCAGGACGTTGACGTCGATATCGATATCGAGGACGACCTGGCGGACCGCTACGTGGTGACAGTCGCCATCGACGTCACTCAGGAGATCGACACGGATCAGGACGCCAATGTCGATGCTGACTATGAGAATGGCGAACTGGATCTGGACATCGAGGCCACCCAAATGGCGGCAGTTGATCAGGAAATGATCGCCCAGATCGATTTTGCGGCGATCTAGTACGCGGCAAGCGTCAGACAACGAATGTGGAAGGTCCGCGCTGCTGGCGTCAGGCCACCGCGCCGCTTCCTTCCACCCTTCTGATCTTGGCCAGGGCGCGGCCAGACGACCTCCGACCCAAGAGCAGACACCGACGTGGCGATGTGGTAATTGCCGATTTGGCCATGAAATCTCATCACAATGAACCTTCGTCTTAACGCTCGCCCTTCGTCGCCCACGGCATCCTCAGGGCGGCAGCACGCGCAACGCCAAGCTTGCCACGCTTGCGTGGACTGCGATGTGCGCCGCATGGCGATCTGCGGAGCCCTCGAGACTAATCAGATCGCCGACCTGAACCGCGCGATGAGTTCGTGCAGGCTCGACACCAACCAGGTTCTAGTCGAGGAGGGCAGCGCCAGGCGCCGGGTCTTCTCATTGACCGCGGGTATGGTTCGTCTCTCGCGCACGCTCGCGGATGGCAGGCGCCAGATAACCGGCTTTCTCATGCCCGGCGATTATCTCGGTCTGTCGGACGAGGATGTCTATACCCAGACCGCGGAGGCCGTCGTTCCGTCTGTCCTATGCTCGTTCTCCGTCGAGGATATGGATCAGCTCATGGACCAATATGGCAGCCTGAAGGACCGCCTGCATCTTCTCACCCGACGTGCGCTCCGCCATGCGCGCGACAGCCAGCTGATCCTCGGGCGTCTCACGCCGTCGGAGAAGATTGCCTCATTCCTGTTGCTGATGTCGAACCGTGCCACGGAACTCGGCTTTTCCCAAAGCCCCGTCAATCTGCCCATGAACCGTACCGATATCGCGGATTATCTGGGCCTGACCATCGAGACCGTCAGCCGCACATTCACAAAGTTGAAGACGCAAGGCCTGATCCGCCTCCCGGAGCCGCACTCAGTCGAGATTCTCGACAAGAGCCGTCTTGCAAGGGTGGCCGGCCAGATCGGTTCCTGACGACGGGCGCAATGCCTGCCCTCGTCTGCCTGATCCGCTGACTAGCTCTCCGTGACGGACCCTTGAAATCGTGGTCTAGTTGGCGGGGAGCTTCAGCGGACGGTGAGACTTATGGTGAAAGCTGCGAAGGCGGCAAGAGCGAAGCGCAAAACGGCCCCGGCGCGTGCCAGAGGAGCACGGGGCGACCTCGGCGCAAGCGGCAGACGTTCCGCTGCGCCACCGGATGCCGGCATCCCGTCGGACGCGACCAGGCGCCGTCAACAGGATCTCGCGCCCCAGATCAAGGTCGGTAACAGGGTTTTCGTGACACAGTCCGTCGAGCTGGGGGAGTATACGCTCGATATCCTCCCAGACCTCCCGGACATTCGCGATCGGGTTTATCAGCCCCACCTGCGCGCACTCCATGCGGCTATCTATCCCCGAGTATCATTCCCGGTCCGCAACCAGGGTGCGGATGCCAGTTGCACCGGTTTCTCCCTCGCGCACGTGATCGATCACCTTCGCTTCCGCGAAGTCGGCGCCGATAATCCCCGTCCCGTGAGCGCGAGGATGCTCTACGAGATGGCGAAGCGAAACGACGAATGGGCCGGCAGCGTCTACGAGGGTTCGAGTCTCCGCGGCGCGATCAAAGGCTTCTTTCGAAACGGCGTGTGCAGCGAGGAAACGGCGCCCGATCGGGCAGCCTCGAGAATCTGGGCGCTGACCTACGACATGGCGAAGGAGGCCCGTGCGATCCGCCTCGGCGCCTATTTTCGCCTCCTGCCCGACATCACCGACTATCATGCGGCGCTGAACGACGTCGGAGCGATCTACGTCTCGGCGCAAATCCACGCCAATTGGAAAAAACCCAGCGACGGGCGCATCGAACCGGGCGGACGCGCGGTCGGCGGACACGCCTTCGCGATCGTCGGATATGACGAGAAGGGCTTCTGGGTCCTCAATTCCTGGGGAGCTGACTGGGGCGAGAACGGCATCGCCCATTGGACCTACGGCGATTGGGCCTCGACCGTGATGGATGCGTGGGTTCTGCAACTCGGCGTGCCCGCGCCCGATGCGTTCGGGGCCATGCCGCGCGTAACGCCCGCGAGCACGACGGGCCTGTTCGGCTTCAACGATCCCAATCGCGGCGATATCGTCGGGCATTTCATCAACATCGACGATGGGCGGCTGGAAATGACGGGGAAGTATGCTTCGCCGAACCCGGTCGAGATGCAAGAGACGGTGGATCGCATTGCATCCCCTGTCTCGAATGGCGCCAAAGGCTTCGACCACCTCGTCATCTACGCGCATGGAGGGCTCAACGCGCAGACATCCGAGGCAGGGCGCATCGCCACATGGCGGCGTAACGATATCTTCGGGCGCAACAAGATCTACAACTTCCATCTCATGTGGGGCTCGGGTTTTCTCGACGAGGCCTTCGGCGAAATCTCCAGGTCGGCAGCGGCACGCGCGGGGGGCATGTTCGACTGGATGTTCGAAACGGGAATCGGCAAGCGGACCGGCGGCTATGCGTGGCGCAACATGAAGCGGGATGCCGAAGCGGCGTTCGGCGGCGAAGCGGAGTACGATGGAGGCTTTCGGGGGCTGCTTCCACTTTTGGCGGGACTCGAGAAGGCGGACCGGCGACCTAAGATTCACTTCGTGGGGCACAGCGCCGGAGCGATCATGATCGGGCGTCTGTTGTCATGCCTTGGCCGGTTCAAACTCAAGAAGCTGGAACTCGGCAGCATCCACCTCATGGCACCCGCATGCACGACCGAATTTTTCAAGGCGCATTACGGCCCGTTCCTGGTCGGCAACGGAGCGCGCCCTCTGGCCGATAAACTATTTATATACAACTTGAGCGACAGTCTGGAACAAGCCGACACCGTGTCGGTCGGAATTCCATTCGTCCCGTCTTATGGACGCTCACTGCTCTATCTCGTGTCCCGCGCATACGAGGATGCGCCCGGAATGCCGATCGCCGGAATGCAGCTTTATGCGAATCTCATGCCGACCAGCCGCAAGCTGACGATCGATTACGCGCTGGGCTCCGCCACCGCGGCCGACAGTCACGGGGGCTTCGACAACGATGCCGCCACCCTGGGAACCATCATGTCGCGGATTTTGAAGAAGAAGGTTCCGTACCCGCCGACTCCCGATGAACTGACCGGGTATTAGCGGGTATGGGAAACGGAGCCGCCACACCCGGTACGCCTCGCAAAAATCCCTATTTGCGCCAAAATCTCTGCCTAACTGGGAAATATCAGTCCGCATCAGAACCCTATTTCAGAACGAAATCATAGGAAAATTTGTATGGCTCAGCCTAATAGCTATGAGCAGTTCCTGCTTGAATTGGTCAACGCCGAGCGTGCCAAGGTGGGCGCTCAACCATTGGCGTTCAATGCGAACCTGCTCGTCTCGTCGGAGAACCACAGCGAGTGGATGATCTCATCCGACGTGTTTTCTCACACAGGCTCGGGCGGATCTCATCCGACAGACAGAATGGAAGCCGCGGGTTATCAGTTTGCGGGCTCGTGGAGCTCAGCCGAGAATATCGCGTGGGCCAGTCTTCGCGCTCCGGCGGGGCTTCAGGATGAGGTCCAACTCCTTCACACGAACCTCATGAACAGTGCCGGTCACAAGGTGAACATCCTGAATGCCGATTTCCGCGAGATCGGAATCGGCTTCGAAACCGGTGAGTATCAGGGGTGGGAAGCGGCCTTCGTGACGGAAAATTTTGCGCGTTCCGGAACGGGTTCGTTTCTAACCGGAGTGACCTTCGACGATAAGGACGGCGACAAGTTCTACGATCCGGGCGAGGGCCTCGGCGGAGTCACCATTCAGGCCCTCAGTTCAACGGGCGCCGTCTACACGACAACCGGGATGGTTTCGGGTGGCTATCAGATGGCCCTGCCGAACGGCACCTACACCGTGACATTTTCTGGCGGCGGCGTCGCTGCGACGACCCGGCAGGTGACGATCTCCGGGGCGAATGTGAAGCTCGATCTCGTGGATCCGACCCTCACGGGCGGGGGCACGCCCGCGTCTTCCGACATTTCCAATGTCATCACGGGCACCTCCACGATCAACAAGCTTTCAGGCACCTCCGGGGGCGACTTGATCAACGGCCTCGGCGGCGACGACCGGCTCTATGGCAACAAAGGGAATGACCGGCTCGATGGCGGCTCCGGCAAGGATTACGTGTCAGGTGGCGCTGGAAACGACATTCTGCTCGGCAAGACCGGATCGGATCGTCTCAATGGAGGATCGGGTGCCGATAAGCTGGAGGGCGGTTCCGGTGCCGATCGGCTTGCAGGAGGAAGCGGGTCCGATGCCTTCATCTTCAAGGGCCGCTGGGGCCAGGACCGCATCGACGATTTTCTCAACGGTCGCGACAAGATGGACCTTCGCGGCAACGGCTTCAGCTATTCGTCGATCAAGATTAGCGCGGCGGATATCGACAAGGATGGCCGGTATGACGACGTGCTGATCCAGACGCACGGCCAGTCGATCGGTCTCGTCGATGAACCTGTGAGTTCCATCGATCGCGGCGATTTCTGGCTCTAGGAGCAGTCGACCGGCGGTCCCCTTCCGCCGGCCGCCAAGATCCTCGAGGGTCTGGTCCCAAAGAGTCAGATTCTCGCGTCGCTCGGCTTTGTGTTGTTCATGAAATCCCAGGTATGATCGAAGCTTTGGACGCCCGCCTGTGAGCCGAGGCCGGTGGCATTGAGAGCCGAGGTTGCCTGCGCGAACCGCACCATCGCCTCGGGGTCGAAGCCCCGACAGATCGCGACGGCGAAGCCGGCGTTGAAGACATCGCCGCATCCGCATGTGCATTTCACCGCGACGTCGAACGCCGGGACATGAATTCTGACGCCGTCGCGGTCGTGATAATAGGCGCCCTCGTCGCCAAGGGTGAACACGCAGGTTCTCACCCCGCGATCGATGAAGAATTTGGCGCAATCGCCGATCTCCTGCAAACCCGTCAGAGCGCGCGCTTCCTCGATCGAAGGCATGAAGTAGTCGGTGTGAGGAAGGACCGCGGCGACATCGGCTAGATCGTCGGTCGAGGCGGCGAATACGTCGACGGTGGTGACGGCTCCCCGCGCTTGCGCATATTTCAGCAACGCGGCGTTCGCCGTTCCATCCATTCGGTCCATCAGGCCCACGCCTCCGAGATGGACGACCCGGGCATCCGTCACACGATCGAACTCGCTCGCCGCGATGACAAAATCACCGGTCGCGCCTTTCATGTGCAAAGCCGGGCGGGATCCGTCCGGACGCGTGGCGACGATGGAGGACGATGTGCGCGAGCCCTCGATCCGCCGCAGCATGCCGGTGTCGATGCCGAAGCCCGCCACGCGCTCCAGCACCCAATCGCCCATCAGGTCATGCCCGACGCCCCCGACAGCGAGACTCTTCAAACCCATTTTCGCGGCAGCGATGACGGCCGTGCCCGCGGCCCCCGAGACGGCGAGCGCGATTTCGTCGATGAAAAAAGTGCCGCCGCCCGGCGGGATGCCGGTCACCGGCCAGCCGAGGCAATCGAAAGTGTAGAAACCAATCGACGAATAATCGTAGCGCATGACGCTCAGCCCGTGGCCTTGTGTGACGTTCTCACGATGGGATCGAGATTGAGAAGGGCTTCCGCGGCGGCCACGTCGGTGATGAGGAACCTGGCATTGGTCGCCGCTATTCCGGCGCGGATTGCATCGGCCTTGCGCGTACCGCCCGAGGAGATCACGACCTTTCGAACCGAACGCAGGTCCGCCGGATTGATCGCCATAGCCCTGTGGTTGACCGGATGGTCGATCACGTTGCCGTCCGCATCGACAAAATGACAGAGAACGTCGCCAACCGCGCCTGCCTCTTTGAGGCTCTTGCCTTCAGACCAAGTGAGGATGCCCCGTCTGAAGATCGACGCCTGCTTGCTGACATCGCCCACGCTCAGCAGAGCAATATCTACTTCGCGGGCGCGTTGATAGAGCTTCTTGAGGTCGTCCTGTTTCCAGAGCGCGTCGGCGAGTTCGCGATCCGGGACGAAGACGGGCGCCGTGATCTGATAAAGCTCGGTGCGATAAAATTCCGCGAAACGCCACGCGACCGCGGAGGGGTTGTGAGCTGTTGCGTGGGTCAGGCCACCCAGCAGCGAAATGGCCGTCATGTCGTTGACTTCACGCCACGAGAGCGAACGCATGCAAACCTGCAGCGTTGCGCCCCAACCAACGCCGATCGAAAGCCCGTCTGCGACGTGCTCCGAAATGTAGCGCCCGGTAGCATGCCCGACGACCGCCGCCACGCTTTCTTCATTCTGGTCGGAGGTCGGGACGACGATGGCTTCGGAAAGACCCAGATGCTCCTCCAGTTCTCGCTGCAACTTGATCAGGGACCCGGCAGGCGAGTTGATGGTGATCTGGACAGTTCCATCCTCGCGGGTCGCGGCGAGAAGCCGGAGGGCCTTGATACGGCTGATACCCAAATGCTGGGCGACCTGCTCCTGCGTGCGTCCCTCGACATAATAGAGGTAGGCCGCCCTCAGCTTGAGTTCGTCCTGGTCGGACCGGAATTTCGTTTTTTTCAGCTTCGTTTCCAGGCCCGTCATTGAATCCCCTCGTTCCTGCCCCGGCAAGAGCATTTGCAGAGAGCCGGACGCCATACAACCCCCGCCATCCCCAGGGTGAAAATTTGGACATTAGTGTTGACCATAGAACAGATGTTCACTAAACCCAAGAGCGAAACCGGCCCTGATTGCGGGAGATTTGTTGCATGGCTTCCAATATTGCGTTGACGGGCCTCGCCCACGATCTCGACGTTCGTTCCAAGTCCGGAAAGCCGATCCGGATCGGGCTGATCGGCTCGGGCGAGATGGGCACCGATATCGTCACGCGCGTCGCCCATATGTCGGGCATCGAAATCGGCGCCATTTCGGAACTCAACGTCCCGGCTGCGACCAAGGCCGTGGAGATTGCCTACCGCGAGGGTGGGCATTCGCGCGAAGTGTCGAATGCTTCCGGCATGACCGCCGCGATGGAAGCGGGCATGGTGGCGGTGACCAACGACGCGGATCTGATCATCAACAACGATCTCATCGATGTGGTGATCGACGCGACGGGCATTCCTGCGGTGGGTGCCGAAATCGGCCTGCGCGCGATGGAGCACGGCAAGCATCTCGTGATGATGAATGTCGAGGCCGACGTCACGATCGGGGCCTATCTCAAGAGCGAGGCCGACCGCCTCGGCGTGACGTATTCGCTCGGCGCAGGCGACGAACCGTCATCCTGCATGGAGTTGATCGAGTTCGTATCGGCGATGGGTCATCCCATCGTTGCCGCCGGAAAAGGGAAGAACAATCCGCTGAATATCGATGCCGTGCCGCACGATTACGCGGAAGAGGCTGAACGGCGACATATGAACGTCCGCATGCTGGTGGAGTTCGTCGACGGCTCGAAAACAATGGTGGAGATGGCCGCAATCGCCAACGCCACCGGTCTCGTCCCCGACAAGGCAGGCATGCACGGCCCATCGGCAACCCTCGATCAATTGTCGAAAGTTCTCATCCCCGAAAAGGACGGTGGTATCCTGTCCAAGGTCGGCGTGGTCGATTACTCGATCGGCAAAGGTGTGGCGCCTGGCGTGTTCGTGATTGCAGACATGTCCCATCCCCGCATTTCGGAGCGCATGGAAGATCTCAAGATGGGGAAGGGACCGTACTTCACTTTCCATCGTCCCTACCACCTCACGTCGCTTGAAGTCCCTCTGACCTGCGCCCGCGTCGTTCTTTACGGTAAGCCCGATATGGTGCCGCTGCCGAAGCCTGTCGCGGAAGTCTGCGCGGTCGCCAAGAAAGACATGCGGGCCGGAGAAACCCTCGACGCCATCGGCGAGTATTGTTATCGCGCCTGGATCATGACGGCACCGGAGGCGCGCGCCGCCAATGCGGTTCCGTGCGGGCTCCTTCAGGGAGGAACCGTCACGGCTGCCATCAAGAAGGGCGACCTCATCACGTATGCGAATGCGACGCCGGTGGCCGGATCGAAGATCGCCGAATTGCGGGCCCGGCAGGACAGGCTCGTCTACGGCAAGACGGGAGCGTGACGATGGTCGGAGCAAAGCGAAACGTGAAGGAAGCGACGGCGCAGGCCAATCTGCCCTTCGTCTACCGTGAGTACGGTGCCGAACGGCTGAAGGAGGTGCTGCATAAGATGTACCTCATCCGCCGGTTCGAGGAGGGCGCCGAGGAATCCTATATGCGGGGGCTCATTCACGGCACCATGCACCTGTCGATCGGCCAGGAGGCGAGCGCGCTCGGCATCTGCATGCCGCTGACCGACGACGATCAGATCACCTCCACGCATCGCGGCCACGGCCATTGCATCGCCAAGGGCGCAGAGGTCAAAAGGATGTTCGCCGAGTTCTTCGGCAAGACCACCGGCTATTGCCGCGGCCGTGGGGGCTCCATGCATATCGCCGATGTGGCAAAGGGCAACCTCGGTGCCAACGGCATCGTCGGCGGCGGACTTCCCATCGCGGTGGGGGCAGCGCTTTCCGCCAAGAAGATGAAAACCGGCAAGGTCGTGGTGTCGTTCTTCGGTGATGGCGCCAACAACGAGGGCGCATTCCATGAAGCGCTCAACATGGCGTCGATCTGGAAACTGCCGGTGGTGTTCGTCTGTGAGAATAACGGTTATGGCATGTCGACGTCGACCGAGCGTTCGACAGCGGTAAAAAACATCGCCGATCGCGCCGCCGCCTATGCGATGCCGGGTGTCATCGTCAACGGAAACGTCTTCTCGGAAGTGGCCGACGCGTCGCATCGGGCCGTCGAGCGCGCGCGGGCCGGGGAAGGACCGACATTGATCGAGTCCAAAACCTACCGCCACCGCGGACATTCCAAGAGCGACCGCAACCGCTATCGCACCAAGGAAGAGATCGACGACTGGATGTCCAATCGCGACCCGATCACCCTGTTCGAGGCGGAGCTCCAGGAGTTCGGCATCATCGATCAGAACGGCATCCAGGCAATCCGCGAGGCAGTGGCGCAGGAAATTGCGGAAGCCATCGAGTTTGCAAAAAACAGCCCGTCCCCGGACGTCCGCGATACTGAAGATTACGTCTATACGGAGACGGCCTGATGGATACGTTGCCCCGCGAATTGAGCTACGCTCAGGCGATTCAGGAGGCCATGGCCATCGCCATGGAGGCGGATGAGCGCGTGTTCCTCATGGGTGAGGATATCGGCGTTTATGGCGGCGCTTTTCAGGTGACGGGTGATCTGGTGGAGCGCTTCGGTACCGATCGCGTAATGGATACGCCGATCTCCGAACTCGGTGGCGCGGGCGTCGCAGTGGGCGCTGCGATGACCGGGATGCGGCCGATCTTCGAGTTTCAGTTTTCCGACTTCGCCACGCTCGCCATGGAACAAATCGTCAATCAGGCGGCGAAGATGCGCTTCATGCTCGGCGGCGAGGTGTCGGTGCCGCTCGTCATGCGGTTTCCCGCCGGCTCCGGTACGGGCGCTGCGGCACAACACAGCCAGAGTCTCGAAGCCTGGCTCGGCCACGTGCCCGGCCTCAAGGTGATCCAGCCGGCAACGCCCCACGACGCGAAGGGCATGCTGCTGGCAGCCATCGCCGATCCCGACCCGGTGATGATCTTCGAGCACAAGCTCCTCTACAAGATGAAGGGCGTCGTGCCCGAGGGCCATTACGTCGTGCCGATCGGCAAGGCGAAGATTTGCCGGGAAGGTCGGGATCTGACGATCGTCGCAACCTCCATCATGGTGCACAAGGCGCTTGAAGCGGCGGAGACGCTCGCAGCCGAAGGCATCGACATCGAAGTCGTGGATCTCCGCACCATCCGGCCGATGGACAAACAGACGGTCATCGACAGCGTCAAGAAGACCTCGCGGCTGCTGTGTGTCTACGAGGCGGTGAAGACGCTCGGCATCGGCGCCGAGGTGAGCGCGATGGTAGCCGAAAGCGACGCATTCGATTTTCTGGATGCGCCGATCGTGCGCCTGGGCGGCGCCGAAACGCCGATCCCGTACAATCCCGAGCTCGAAAAGGCGACCGTGCCGCAGGTTCCCGACATCATCGCGGCTGCGCGCGATCTGGTGAAGGGGGTGCGTTAGACATGCCGACCGAAGTCATTCTTCCCAAGGTCGACATGGATATGGCGACCGGACAGATTTCACGCTGGTATGTCGAAGACGGCGCGACGGTGAAGAAGGGCGACGTGCTCTTCGAGATCGAAACCGACAAGGCCGCGATGGAAATCGAATCGCCCGCGAGCGGAATCATCCGGGACATCACTGGCCGGGAAGGCATCGACATTCCGGTCGGCGAAGCCGTGGCGTGGATCTACGCCGAGGGCGAAACCCGCTCGGAAGCTCGACGGGAGAGCCCGAGCGAAAGACGTGGAACCCTCGAAGAACCGTTGCCCGATACGATCGCCGAGAAGACCAACATGGCGGCCGCGGTTCAGGCGCCGGTGACCGTCGAGACCGCGAAGCACGGGGCCGCGCGCGCGACGCCGCTCGCCCGGCGTCTTGCCCGAGAAGCCGGCCTCCAAATTCCTGCGATCACGGGCTCCGGGCCGCGCGGACGAATTGTAAGAGCGGACGTGGAAGCAGCGGTCGTGGCCGCGAAGTCGGTGCCGGTCCAGCGAAGCGTTGGCGCCGAAACCTCAGTGTCGTGTTCGAAGCCGAAACCGGCCTCGGACGATCAGGTGATGAAGCTGTTCGAGCCGGATTCGTATGACCTCATTCCGCATGACAACATGCGACGGACGATCGCCCGTCGGCTGGTCGAGGCCAAAAGCACGATTCCGCATTTCTATCTGACGCTCGATTGCGAGCTCGATGCGCTTCTGGCGCTCCGCGCGCAATTGAACGCTGCGGCGCCTCGGGTGACCACGGAGAAGGGGGAGGCGCCGGCCTACAAGCTGTCGGTCAACGACATGATCATCAAGGCCATGGCGCTGGCTCTACGCGACGTACCGAGCGCCAACGTGTCATGGACGGAAGCCGGAATGCTTCGGCACAAGCACGTGGATGTGGGCGTTGCCGTGTCGATCCCCGGTGGCTTGATCACGCCGATCATTCGCCGTGCCGACGCGAAAACCTTGTCGGTGATTTCAAGTGAGATGAGGGACCTCGCCGATCGTGCCCGGACTCGCAAACTGAAACCCGAGGAATACCAGGGCGGGACGACTGCGGTGTCCAATCTCGGCATGTTCGGTGTTCGGGATTTCGCGGCGGTCATCAACCCTCCGCATGCGAGCATTCTGGCCGTCGGCGCGGGCGAGGAGCGGGCGGTGGCCAAGGGTGGTGAGCTTCGCGTCGCAACCGTGATGTCGGTGACGCTGTCCACCGACCACCGCGCGGTCGATGGCGCGCTTGCGGCGGAAGTGATCCGGAGCTTCAAGCGCTATATCGAGGATCCGATCGGAATGCTGGTGTGAGGGCCGGCCAATCGCGGCTGCGTCATTGGCGGGCACTTGTCACGCGAAGGCCGTTCGCCCATGATGTGACGGCGTTGCGCGAGCAAGGCGGGCCATCGGCTGCCCGTGATTTGAAGGAGGTGAGCATGCCGGCATTCGGTCCATCAGAGGTCATGGCCCTCTGCAGCAAGGTCATCGGGACAACACCTTCCGATATCCGGCTCGTGGCCCAACGCCTTCATGATCACGCTTTCGAGCCACGCCTCTCTGCCGACGACACGAAAGAACTCGTCACCGAGCTTGGCTATGAGAATCTCGAACGCTTCTGCGCCGACCTTGGCCTTTCGGCGCATATCGCCGAGCGATGGTCGCGTTTTGGCGTGTCGCACGAGATGAAGCAGGTCATCACCCTGCTTGCCACCCAGCGCCGGCGCACCGCGGAGGCGGTTGCAGAATTCGAAGACATGACACATGTGGGTGTCGAAGATTTCCTGCGTGATCGGGGCGTGATCTAGCCCTTGGCGATCAGCATCGCGGCGGTCTCGCTATCGGTGATGAGAACGTTCACGTTCACAGCCTTGAGCGCCGCGAGGATTGCCGCGACCTTCGGCTTGCCACCCGCCGCCAGAACGACATTCGGCACGGCGCCGACCACGTCGAGGTCGATCGCCATCACGCGCCCATTGACCTCGTGATCGACGAGTTTGCCATCCGCGCCGACGAAGTAACATAACATATTGGCGACGGCGCCCTTGGCCTTCAACGACGGCATCAGCGAGGGCGGAACGATGTTGTGGCGGAAGATGGTCGCGTCCGGCGACATGTCGCCTACGGTGAGCAGCGCGATGTCGGCCTGTGACGCGCGGTTGCGCACGTCTTGCAGCGTGGGCTGTGCCCATAGAAGGTCGCGAAGCGCGGGATCGCTCACCACCACGGGCGCCGTAATCTGATAGCTGTCGACCTCGAATACGTCCGCGACCTTGGCGGCGACCACCGACGGATTGATCCATTGCGAATGGGGCAGACTTCCCACGAGGGCTATGACAGAGCCGGTCTTGAGCGCACGGCGGGTCAGGAAACCAAGGCTTGCATGAAGCGTCGCCCCGCCCCCGATGGCCAACGTCATACCATCCTTCATCTGCTGTCCGAGATAGAGTGCGATGGAGTGTCCGATCGCTTTTCCGAGATGCTCGTCTGAGGAAGGCGTCGGCACGACAATCGCCGTGTCGAGGTTCCAGCGCTTCTCCAAGGCCCGTTCGAGTGCGACCTGCTCGGATGTCGCGGTGTTGATGGTGGTGACCACAACACCCTCCGCCGTGCAGGCCGCGAGTGTGCGCATCACCTTGACGCGGCTGAGATCGAGCTTCTTTGCGATCTGCTCCTGAGTGAACCCTTCGACATAATAGAGCCAAGCCGTCTTCACGGTGATGTCGGACGACATCATCGCCCCGACTTTGCGTGACTTCTCCTTTTTTGCGGACATCGGGGTCCGTTTCCTCTCGCGCTCGGGGCCCTGCGGCACGGTTGGTCTCTCCAACGCGACAGCGTCTACCCCACTATAGGACAGCTTCCTTATATCAACCAAAGGAACTCACAGTGTTATAGTGGACACAATTCCAATTCGGAAGGAAATGTTCATTTGTGTTTGACAAGGCACAAATGAACATTTCATATGGGTGCAGCGCGCGTTGTCATCTACCAGTCATATGCGCCGTGCAGGGAGGAGCAGACGGGAACCTGGCCGCAAGGGCCGGGCCGGTCATGCACAGAACAACAAGGAGGTCTCATGAAAACGATATCTGTTAAGATGGCGGTGAGTCAGCTCGCGCTGGCAATGACGCTTTTCGCCGGGGCCGCCAGTGCTGACACGCTGACGCTCTATACGTCGCAGCCGGAAGCGGACGCGGCCACCACCGTCGAAGCGTTCAAGAAAGCTCACCCGGGCGTCGACGTGAAAATCTATCGTTCTGGCACGAGCGACATTCTGGGTAAGCTCGCGGCCGAATTTTCAGCCGGCAGCCCGCAGCCGGACGTGCTCCTGATCGCCGATGCGGTGAGCATGGAACTGCTGAAAAAAGACAAGCGCCTCATGCCGTATCCCGAGGCCAAGGTCGAGGGTTTCGACAAGGAAGCCTATGATGCCGACAAGACCTATTTCGGCAGCAAGCTGATCACCACCGGCATCGTCTACAACACCGCCGCCAAGGAAAAGCCGCAGCATTGGGCCGATCTCAGCAAGCCTGCCTATGCCGACGGTCTTGTCATGGCGAGCCCGCTCTATTCCGGCGCCGCGGCTTACCTTCTCTCCGGTTTCACCGCGAAGCCCGACCTCGGGTGGGGTTATTTCGAGAAGCTCAAGGCGAACAACACCGTCAGCGTGCGCGGAAACGGCGCTGTTCTCAAATCCGTTGCAAGCGGTGAAAAGCCTTACGGCGTGCTGGTCGATTTCATGGCGATGAACGCCAAGCAGAAAGGCTCGCCGATCGAGTTCGTATTCCCGGACGAAGGCGTGCCCGCCGTGACCGAGCCGGTTGCAATCATGTCGACCGCCAAGAACGTTGCGGGCGCCAAGCAGTTTGTCGATTTCATCCTGTCGGATGCGGGACAAAAGCTCGCGCTGGAGCAGGGCTATCTTCCCGCAAAGCCTTCGGTTGGACGTCCGAGCTGGTTGCCGGAAGGTACCAAGGTCAAAGTGATGCCGATCGACATCAAGGCCGTCATTGAGAAGACGGCTGCCGACAAGGAAAAGTTCTCGGCGCTCTTCGGCGGCTAGGACAAAGCGATTAAAACGCCGTGGCGGCCCGGCTGTGAGCCGGGCACTCCGAACCTGCGGGGCACAAACCCCGCGCAGGTTCGGAGCCGCCGCCCGGTTTTTTTCCCAGGAAGCCAAATATGTCGGTCAGGGTGAAAGAACGTCGGGGCCCCGAAATGGCTCTGACGGCGGTGGTTGCTGCACTCATCGTCGTGCTGTCGATCCTGCCCATGCTGCGGCTGGTGATGGAGATCATCGCTCCTGGCGGTGCGCTTTCGGGCGCGGCGATCAGCGCCGGACTCGGTTCGCGCGCGACCTGGGTTGCGACCGGCAACACCTTGATCGTCGGGTTTGGCGGCACGCTGCTGGCCGTGGTGTTGGGAACGGCGATCGCCATTCTGGTCACGCTGACGGATGTGCGCCGGCGCGGTGCTTTCGTGCTGTGTTTCGTCACACCCCTGATGATCGCACCGCAGGTGACGGCACTCGCCTGGCTGCAGCTTTTCGGCCCGGCCAGCCCGTTCCTGAAGATTCTGGGCATTGCCCCGCCCCTGGGCACGCGCAACCCGCTGTATTCTCCACAAGGCATTATCCTGCTTCTGGGAATCCAGTACGGACCTTTGGTCTTCCTGATGGTGCGCGCGGGCTTGCGCAAGCTGCCGCGTGAACTCGTCGAGGCCGCGCGAAGCGGAGGCGCCGGGTGGTTCACGGTGTTGCGCAGCATCATCCTGCCGCTGATGACGCCCTCGATCGTCGCAGCCGCCGCGCTCGCGTTCGTCTCCTGCGTCGGAAATTTCGGCATCCCGGCCTTTCTCGGCATTCCGRCCAATTATCTCGTGCTCCCCACGCTCATTTATCAGCGCCTCGCAGGCGGTGGCCCCGCCGTCTTGTCGGAGGTCGCGTTCCTGTCCGTTCTCATCGGCGTGATCGCGATGGCGGGCATCGTCACGCAGGATTTCATCAGCCGGCGGCGCGATTATCGGATCAGTTCGACGTCGCTCAGCGCGGAACCGTACGAACTCGGCCGCTGGCGTCTCCTCGTGCAAGCCGGCATGTGGCTTCTGATCGTCGTGATCCTGTTCCTTCCGCTGCTGGGCCTCGTTCTCACATCCCTGGTGCCGGGCTATGGTATTCCGCTCAACGCAACCACCGCCACCCTCGACAATTATCGCTTCGTGCTGTTCAAGCATTCTGCGGCGAGCCGGGCGTTCCTCAACAGTTTCTGTCTATCGATCGCCGCCGCGGTCTTCGCGGTCTTCGCCGCGGTTCCGATCGGCTATCTGATCGCCTGGGGCAACAAGCGTTGGGTGCGGCTGCTCAATCTGGCGGTCGAACTTCCCTACGCACTTCCGGGCGTCGTGCTGGCGATCGCGTCGCTGCTCGTGTTCCTGAAGCCGATCCCGCTGGTCGGCATCCAGATCTACAATACGATCTGGATCATTCTCTATGCCTACCTCGCCCGCTTTCTCGTGCTCGCGCTCAGGCCGACGATCAGCGGCTTTCATCAGATCGACCGGTCACTCGAGGAAGCGGCGCAGATCGCCGGCGCGGGTCTCATGATGAGGCTTCGCACGATCATCTTCCCGCTCATCGCACCGGCTGCCATCGCCGGCGGCCTGCTCATCTTTATGACGGCGCTGAGCGAGCTCACGGTGTCGGCGCTGCTGTGGTCGTCAGGATCCGAGACCATCGGCGTCGTGATGTTTTCCTTCGAGCAGGGGGGCGATTCCAACTACGCGGCGGCCATGTCGGCGATCACGGTAGCGATCACCATCGTGCTGATGCTCCTGACCAATTTTCTTGCCCCCCATCTACCGAGCGGAGTTCTTCCATGGCGGGATTGACCATCGACAACGTCAGCAAGACCTTCGGCGATTTCGAAGCGTTGAAGAACGTGTCGATCGACGTGCGCGACGGGGAATTCCTGGCGGTTCTGGGTCCGTCGGGCTGCGGCAAGACGACTCTTCTGCGACTTGTGGCTGGCTTCGAGAAGGTGACCTCGGGCGAGATTCGGATCGGCGACGAAACCGTCTCGAGTGCGAGCGGCAGCGTTCCACCGGAACGCCGGCGTGTCGGCATCGTGTTCCAGAATTATGCGCTCTGGCCGCACA
>NZ_JBFUHH010000089.1:0-18422 GCF_056402495.1 Microvirga sp. P4_A5
ATCCGGAATCCCGACGCTTTCTGGGCCGAGGAGGCGCGACGCATCCATTGGTTCAGGCAGCCGACCCGGATCAAGAACACCAATTTCGGCCCCGGCGAGGTCTCGATCCGCTGGTTCGAGGACGGCGTCACCAACGTGGCGTATAATTGCATCGACCGGCATCTCGACACCCGGGGCGATCAGGTCGCCATCATCTGGGAAGGCGACGACCCGTCGGAATCAAAAAAGATCACCTATCGCGAATTGCACGACGAGGTCTGCCGCATGGCCAACGTCATGCGCAATCGCGGCGTCGCCAAGGGCGACCGCGTCACCATCTACATGCCGATGATACCCGAGGCCGCCTACGCGATGCTCGCTTGCGCGCGGATCGGCGCCATTCATTCGGTGGTGTTCGGCGGGTTCTCGCCGGATTCGCTGGCAAGCCGCATCTCGGATGCGAAATCGGTCTTCATCATCACCGCCGACGAAGGCCTGCGCGGCGGCCGCAAGGTGCCCCTGAAGGTGAATGTGGACGCCGCCATCGAGCGCGCCGGCAACGTCGACCACGTGCTGGTCGTGCGCCGCACGGGTTCGCCCGTCAACATGGTGCCGGGACGCGACGTCTATTACGACGAAGCCGCCAAGATGGTCACCACCGATTGCCCCGTGGAGGAGATGAACGCCGAGGACCCGCTGTTCCTGCTCTACACCTCAGGCTCCACCGGCCAGCCCAAGGGCGTGCTGCACACCACCGGCGGCTATCTGGTGCATGTGGCGAGCACGCATCAATACATCTTCGATTATCATGACGGCGATATCTATTGGTGCACCGCCGATGTGGGCTGGGTCACGGGCCATTCGTATATCCTCTACGGGCCGCTCGCCAACGGCGCCACCACGCTGATGTTCGAGGGTGTGCCGACCTATCCGACGATCTCCCGGTTCTGGGACGTCATCGACAAGCACAACGTGAACATCTTCTAYACCGCCCCGACGGCCATCCGCTCGCTCATGCAGGCCGGCGAGGAGCCGGTGAAGAAGACGTCGCGCAAATCCCTGCGGCTTCTCGGCAGCGTCGGCGAACCGATCAACCCAGAAGCGTGGGAATGGTACTATCGCGTGGTCGGGGACAGCCGCTGTCCGGTGGTCGACACGTGGTGGCAGACCGAGACCGGCGGCATCCTGATCGCGCCGTTGCCCGGCGCCACCAAGCTCAAGCCCGGCTCCGCGACGAAGCCCTTCTTCGGCGTCATCCCGCAGGTGGTCGATGCCGACGGCAAGGTGCTCGAGGGCGCGGCCGAGGGCAATCTCGTGATCGCCGATTCCTGGCCGGGCCAGATGCGCACCGTCTATGGCGACCAYGAYCGCTTCGTGCAAACCTATTTCTCCACCTATCCGGGCAAGTATTTCACCGGGGACGGCTGCAGGCGGGATGCSGACGGCTATTACTGGATCACCGGYCGCGTCGACGACGTCATCAACGTGTCGGGCCACCGCATGGGCACGGCGGAGGTCGAATCGGCGCTGGTGGCGCATCCGAAGGTGTCGGAAGCCGCGGTCGTCGGCTATCCCCACGACATCAAGGGCCAGGGCATCTACGCCTATGTGACGCTCATGGCGGGCGAACAGCCCACCGAGGAGCTTCGCAAGGARCTGGTCGTGTGGGTCCGCAAGGAAATCGGCCCCATCGCGTCGCCCGACCTGATCCAGTTCGCCCCCGGGCTGCCGAAAACCCGCTCGGGCAAGATCATGCGCCGCATCCTGCGCAAGATCGCCGAGGACGAATTCGGCAATCTCGGCGACACCTCGACGCTCGCCGATCCCGCCGTCGTCGACGATCTGGTGACGAACCGCCAGAACAAGCGGGCGGGCGCCTGACGGCGCTCCCCTCCGCGCGTTTTGCTCTCGGTTGGACCGGGCTCGTCCCGGCCATCGACCCCTTGAGGCCAGCCGCACCGAACGGTACCATGCGCCCGCAATTGGAGGCGGCCATGTCCCTGAAGACCCTTTTCACCGAACATCCCGAGGCGGTCGGCGAATCCTATCTCGAACACATGGGCGTCGCGCTCAGTTTCGCCGGCCCGCTGCTGGCCGCCGGACTTGCGGCGCTGGTCCATGCGTTCCTGCCGTTCCTCTGCGTGACGACGGCGAGCGCGACGGTGAAGCGACTCTATGCGCGCATGACCAACCGCACGCCGCATGCGGCCCACGCGCCATCCGACCGCATGCTCGGATGGGATCCGATCATCTGATTATCCGCTGACGACGGAACCTGAGCCGTTGCATCGGCGTCTCAACCCACAGGGAGGGTTGAGACATGCGTGCGCGACTGGGTTTCATGATCGGGCTGGCGGTTCTGACGGGCGGGAGCGCCGCCGCACGGGAGGTCGTGCCCTTCGAGGCCGGGATCGCCCCCGGCACCGTCCTGATCCGGACCTCGGAACGGCGGCTCTATCTCGTCCGGGACGACGGCACGGCATTGCGCTACCGCATCGCGGTCGGAAAGCCCGGCAAGCAATGGTTCGGCGAGGCGCGGATCGACGGCAAATACGTGAAACCCGCCTGGTCGCCCCCGCTTGAGGTGAAACGCGACAATCCCCGCCTGCCCGACGTCATTCCCGGCGGCGCGCCCAACAATCCTATGGGGGTACGGGCACTGACCCTCGATCGTGACGAATATGCCATCCACGGCACGAACCGCCCGGATTCCATCGGCACCTTCGCGTCCTATGGCTGCATCCGCATGCTGAACGCGGATATCCTAGACCTGTACGAGCAGGTGGGGGTGGGGACGCGGGTGGTGGTTGAGCGATGACGCATTGATACGTCACAAAATTTTGCCATAGAGTTGCGGGCCGATCTCGTGAGGATCTGTTCGTGAAACGTATCGCCTCCCCCGCCGACTTGAATCCGGCGACGATTCTCGTGATTGGAGGCGGGGGAGCATTCGGCATCCGCTTGACCGAAGGTCTCCTTCAAACAACCGACTGCCGGGTCGTGGTGGCAGGCCGCACGCAGCGACATCAAGCAGTCGTCGCGGCTTTGGCAGAAAGCCACGGCCGAGAGCGTATCGGCGCCGTGACGCTCGACCGGCGCAATGCCGCGCCGGAGATACGGGAGATTCGTCCCTTCTGCGTGATCGATGCCGCCGGCCCTTTTCAGAACCAGGAGCCAAGCGTCGCGCGAGCGGCGATTGCAGCCGGTTGCCACTACGTGGATATCGCGGATGCGCGCGACTTCGTGGCGACGTTTCCGGCCCTCGATAGAGAAGCCCGCGCGGCCGGTGTTCTCGCCGCGACCGGCGCCAGTTCCACACCCGCGCTCTCCAGCGCGGCGCTCGATGCGATCACCCGGGGTTGGCGTGTCGTGGAGGTGGTCGAGATCGCGATTTCTCCGGGAAATCGCGCACCGCGCGGATTGTCCGTGGTGAAGGCCATCCTGAGTTATGCAGGCAGGCCCGTGCGCTTGCGTCTCGACGGAGCCTGGACCACGAAGCCGGCATGGGGCGAACTCGTGCGACGAACCATTCCGGGCCTTGGTCCGCGCTGGCTGTCGCTGTGCGAGACACCCGATCTCGATCTCGTGCCGGCGCGCTTTCCGGCAGTTCGCACGGCGATCTTCCGCGCCGGCCTCGAGATCCCGGCTCTTCATCTCGGCCTCTTTGTCCTCGCGCAGGCGGTACGTCTCCATCTGCTTCCGTCGCTCGGCCGGCTCGCGCGTCCCCTACGTGCAATCGCCGGGAGCTGGACAAGTACGGCAGCGATCGCGGCGGCATGAGCGGTTCGGCCAAGGGCGTCGGAGCCGACGGCGCCGCCGTCGAAGCTACGTGGTCGCTCGTAGCGGAAGCCGGGGACGGACCCAATATTCCGGTCCTGCCTGCGCTCGCGCTCGTGAAGGCCTTGTTGGAMGACCGTATCGCCGTCCGCGGCGCCATGCCGGCGGTCGGGATTCTGGGCCTCCCCGACATCGAGGCCGAATTCCGTCGTTTCGCGATCACGACGCGGCACGATGTGCGCCAGCGTGAGGCGGGCCTGTTTGTCTCCGCGCTCGGTCCATCCATGGACGCCATGCCACCGTCGCTACGGGATGTTCCTGCGGGCGTGAGGACGCGTATTCTGCGCGGCCGGGTGGATGTGACGGGCGCGAGCACCCTCGCCGGCCGCATGATCGCGTGGCTGTTCCGCTTTCCACGTCAGCACAACGATCTCGCAGCCGACGTCATGTTGACGCCGCAAAACAGCAGCGAAGTCTGGACGCGACGCTTCGGCGGCGCCACGTTTCGCAGCCGCCTTCGCCGCGACGACGGATCCGGTCGTCTCACCGAACAGTTCGGGCCGTTCGTGATGCTGCTGCATATCGCGGCGCATGAGAACGGTTTCAATCTGAACGCCACCGGATGGCGTCTCGGCGCGCTTCCGCTGCCACGTTTTCTGGCACCTCGCTCGCAAGCGCGTGCCTTCATCGACGGCACAGGCCGCTACCGTTTCGATGTGCCGATATCACTACCGCTCATCGGAGCGCTGGTTCATTACCGAGGCTGGCTGATAGCCGATCCATGAAGTCTCGGGGTTTTCCTTACCGGTACAGATCCGCCCGCGATGGCGGCAGCCCTGCGGGGCCGCGGGTGCGTTTCGACGCGAGGGTCTGGTTCACGCCTACCGCGCCGCGCTCGAAGGCGAGCGAGCAGCCGGCGAGATAAAGCAGCCACATGCGGGTTTTCTCAGGCCCCACCTCGGCTTCGGCCTCCTTGCGGCGGGCGTTGAGATTTTCCCACCAGAGACGCGTGGTGCGCTGATAATGCTCGCGCCAGGCCTCCACGTCGTGCACTTCGAAGCCGAAGCGCTCGAGATTCGAGACCGACATGCCCAGGTGATCGAGTTCGCCGCCGGGAAAGATGTAGCGGGTGAGCGCGCGATATTCGGGCTTGAGCTTGCGGAAGGCACGCTCGGAGCGTTTGGCGCGCCGCGCGATGGTGTGGTGGAGATACAACCCGCGTGGGCGCAGCAGCCGATGAACGGCGCGGAAATAATCGGGATAGTTGCGAATCCCGACCTGTTCGAACATGCCGATGGACGATATCTTGTCGAACTCGCCTTCCATCTGCGTGTAGTCGCGCAACACGACCTCGACGCGATCCTGCAATCCCAGCGCGGCGATTTTTTCGCGTGCGAGGGCCGCCTGCTCTTCGGAGAGGGTGACGCCCGTCGCCTTGACGCCGTAATGCTGGGCCGCGTGGCAGATGAGAGCACCCCAGCCGCAACCGATATCGAGGAAGCGATCGCCGGGCTTCAGCCTGAGCTTGCGGCAGATCATGTCGAGCTTGTCGAATTGCGCGCGGGCGAGATCGTCGTGCCAGTCGGGCTGAAAATACGCGCAGGTATAGACCATCTCGGGGTCGAGGAAGAGCCGATAGAAGGCGTTCGACACGTCGTAATGGTACGCGACGTTCTGCTTGTTGGTCTGTGGTCTGCCGTCGCGCGCGAAGGCGTTGTCCTTCACGCGATCGAGGGGGCGGGGCATGGCGCCGGGCGCGCGCCAGAAGTGCCACGCGGCCTCAATCGCCTTGCGCTTGCTCAGGCCCTTGAGCCGGCGGCCGATCTTGCCCTGCGGGCGCTGCGCCGCGAGATCGAAAATGGTGCCGTTCTTGATATCGAGCAGGCCCGCCACATGGGCATTGATGAGGGTGTCGAGATTGGGCCTGCGCATGAGGGCGGTGATGACGCTTTCGCGCTTGATCACCATGCACATGGCGTAGGAGGGCAGGTCGCGCGGGACGGTGGAGCCATCCCAGAGTTCGAAACCGAACTGGAGATCGAGGGCGCGGTGCGCCTCCTCCAGAAGGTCCCGAAACATTGCAAGCCGCCTCGCCCCACTCATGCCCCACCCTCGTTTGGCGGGAGATTAAGCGGGGCCGCTCGTGGAAACAACGTGCCGGCGCATTTCAGCCGGGGGTAACGCTTCCAGCTGGATCAGAAATCCGCCGCGATGCCTTTGACCTCCCAATCCGCGTAGCGCACCGGTTCGAGGCCGCCCCGGCCCCGATGCTCTCGAATCCTGGCGAGTTCCGCCGCGCGGGCGTCGATTTCCCGCCGCCGCTCGACCGCCTCGGCGAGAGCGCGCCTTGCCTCGGGCGTCAGCGTCTTTCCGGGGGCCGCGCCCTCGACGGACGCAACAGGGCTTGTGTCGGGAGTGTCGTTTATGCTCATGAAGCGCCTTACGCCTTTCTGATGCCTTGGCTCCCCCTCGGGTCCGCGACGGACCTCTTGGGGCAGAGCGGGACCGTTCCCACATAGACCTCGTGTGGCGGATTTCCAACGATCCGCCGGTTGCCTACGAGGTGGAGACCCGAATGAACACCGTCAAGACCGGAATGCTGCTGGCGGCGCTGACCGCCCTCTTCGGCGTTGTCGGCTACATGCTGGGCGGCGGCACCGGCATGTTGATCGCGCTCGCCTTCGGTGTCGCCACCAACGTCTTCGCCTATTGGAATTCCGACCGTCTCGCCCTGTCCGCCCATCACGCGACGGAGGTGGACGAGCGCACCGCGCCGGATCTCGTCCGCATGGTCCATGACCTGGCAAGCCGCGCCGGCCTGCCGCCGCCGCGGGTCTATCTCATCGACAATCCGCAGCCCAACGCCTTCGCGACGGGCCGCAACCCGGAAAATTCCGCCGTCGCCGCGACGACGGGCCTTCTTGCCATGCTGTCTCCGGACGAGGTGGCGGGCGTGATGGCGCACGAACTGGCCCATATCAAAAACCGCGACACCCTGATCATGACCGTCAGCGCCACCATCGCGGGCGCCATCGCCAGCCTCGCGCAGTTCGGCTTCCTGTTCGGCGGCCGGGGCGGCGAGCGGCCGAACGCCGTCGTGATGCTGCTCACCGCCCTCATCGCACCGCTCGCCGCCATGGTCATCCAGATGGCGATCAGCCGTTCGCGCGAATATGACGCCGACCGCATGGGAGCCACCATCCTGGGCAAGCCGATGGCGCTGGCCTCGGCGCTCGCCAAGATCGCGGGCGGCGTCTCCCATATTCCCAACGAGGACGCGGAGCGGCATCCCGCCACCGCGCCTCTCTTCATCATCAACCCTCTTTCAGGGCGAGGCATGGACAACTTCTTTTCCACACATCCGGCGACTGAAAATCGCATCGCCGCCCTGCAGGCTCTCGCCCAGGAAATGGGGCACGGCGTGACCACGGCGGCCGCCGCGCCGAGCTTCACGCGCCCTCCCCCTGCAAGTCCGTGGAACCGCACCACGCGCCGTGGGCCCTGGGGTTGAGCGCCGTGGCGCAGCCGGACAGCCAGGCGGGCCTCGGCCCCCGCCGCCTTGCCTGGGAGGCCGTTTCCGAAACCCTGAAGCGGCGCGTTCCCCTCGACGACGTGCTCGACGAACTATCGCCCGCCGCCGATCTTTCGGCCCGCGACGAGGCATTGGCCCGCGCCATCTGCATCGTCACCTTCCGCCGCCTCGGCACCATCGGCAGCGCCTTGCGCGAGCGGCTCAACAAGGGGCAGCGCGACGAACGTCTCCTGCATCTTCTCGCCATTGGCGCAGCGCAGATCCTCTTCCTCGACGTGCCCGACCACGCGGCCGTCGATACCGCCGTTCAACTGGCGCAGGGCGATTACAAGCTGAAACATGCCGATGGACTGATCAACGCCGTGTTGCGGCGGGTCGCCCGCGAGCGTGACGCGATCCTGAAACCCGCCGATGCGTTTCTGGATACGCCCGACTGGCTGGAAGATCGGTGGGTCGCGCAATACGGCGAGGCCACCGCTCGACGGATCGCCGAGGCGCATCGCTCCACGGCCTCGGTCGATATCTCGGTGAAAAGTGACGCTGCGGGATGGGCGGAGAAACTCGGCGGCGCTCTGCTGCCGACGGGCAGCATTCGTCTGGTGGAGCGGGTGCCGATCCGCGAATTGCCGGGATATGAGGACGGCGAATGGTGGGTGCAGGACGCAGCCGCAGCGCTTCCGGCGCGCCTGCTGCGGGCGACAGCCGGTGAGCGCATCGCCGATCTCTGCGCGGCTCCCGGAGGCAAGACCGCCCAACTGGCGGCCGCCGGGGCCGAGGTCTTGGCGGTCGACCGCTCGGCCAAGCGCCTCGTACGCCTCGAACAGAATCTCGCACGGCTCAACCTGAAGGCCGAAACCCGTGCCATCGCGGCCGAGAAGCTCGACGAGCCACCCTTCGACGGCATTCTGCTCGATGCGCCCTGCTCGGCCACGGGGACGATCCGCCGCCATCCGGACGTCACCTGGACCAAGGGCGAGGACGATCTGCGGAAACTCATCGCGCTGCAGAGCCGGCTGCTCGACAAGGCTGCGAGCCTTTTGAAGCCGGGCGGGCGCCTCGTCTATTGCACCTGTTCGCTGGAGGCGGACGAGGGCGAGAAACAGGCCGATGCGTTCCTTGAGCGCCATCCGGATTTCGTCCGCTCACCCATCGAACCCGCGGAAGTGGGGGGCGAGGCGGAGTGGGTCACTCCCAAGGGCGATCTGCGGACCTTGCCGTTCCATCTCGACGGCGCCGAGCCCTATCGCGGCGGCGTCGACGGGTTCTTCGCGGCACGTTTTGTCCGCAGCCTTTCCTGACAAAAACGGCGGTTGGTTACCCGATCTTAACCGAACGGCGAGCAGAGCTTCATAAGGGCTGCGACGGAATGTGGCAGAACAACAGGAGCGCACCTTCGTGAATTGGGGGCCGGACCGCTGGCGGCTTTATGGCCTCGCACTCCGCGAGGCCGGCCGCGCTCTGCGCGAAAGTCTCTCGTGGGGCCTGTCCCGCATCCGTATGAGTTCGCCCTCGCCGACCCGGCTTCTGTTCGCCCCGCAGGATCTGCGCACCGCCGATCCCACCATCGCGTCCGACATCTATTCGGGCTTCTTCGCATTCGCCGGCCGGTCGATCACCACCAGCGGCCGTTCGCCTTTCGGCTTCGTGCCGCCGAGCCGGGCCTGGGCGGAGGCGCTCTACGGGTTCGGCTGGCTGCGCCACCTGCGGGCAGCCGGCACTGCACTCGCGCAGGCCAATGCCCGCTCCCTGGTGGACGAGTTCGTCTCGTCGCGCCTGGGTGACCGGCGCACCGCGCACGATACGCAGATCGTGGCCCGCCGGCTGATCTCCTTCATCAGCCAGTCGCCGCTGATCCTCGAGGGAGCCGATCACGCCTTCTACCAACGCTTCCTGCGGATCGTCGGCAACCTGGTGCGGGACCTCGAACGGCACCTGCGGGCCGGCGCCCTGCCCCAGCAGCAGCTCACGGCCGCCATCGCGCTCTGCTACGCGGGCCTTTGCTGCGAGGGTCTGGAGAAGACGCTGCGCCGCTCGTCCCGGCTCCTCGCCCGGGAACTGGATCGCCAGGTCCTCGCCGATGGCGGGCATGCCAGCCGCAACCCGCGGGTCCTGGTTGATCTGCTGTTCGATCTGCTCCCCCTGCGCCAGATGTTCGCCAGCCGCGAGGTCGACACGCCCGAGGCCTTGCTGCGGGCCATCGACCGGATGCTGCCGATGGTGCGGCTGTTTCGGCACGGGGACGGCACTCTGTCGCATTTCAACGGCATGGGGGTCACGGCCGCCGACCATCTGGCGACGCTCCTGACCTACGATGACATGCGCAGCCAGCCGATCCACCACGCACCGTTCTCCGGCTATGAGCGCATGGAGGCGGGCCGCACCCTTCTGGTGGCCGATGTGGGCGCTCCGCCGCCCATTCCGCTCTCGACCGAGGCCGGGGCCGGTTGCCTGTCGTTCGAATTCTCCAGCGGCGCGCAGCGCATCGTGGTCAATTGCGGCACGCCGCGCATTGCCAACGATTCCATCCTGCAGGCATCCCGCTCGACCGTGGCGCATTCGACGGCGTCCATCAACGATGTGTCGTCGAGCACGCTCGTCTCTCTCAAAGGTCATGCGATCGACCGCATGGCCGCGCGCTGGCTTCTCGACCGGATCGGCCCCGTCGTCGTCGCAGGACCGCAGCGCGTGACGGCGGAGCGCTCGGAGCGCGACCGTGTCCAGACCCTCAACGCCACGCATGACGGCTATGCCCGGCGCTTTGGCCTGACGCACGAACGGCGCTGGCACCTGTCGCATGACGGTGACCGCGTGGAGGGCGAAGACCTGTTCTGGGGCGAAGGCTCGGCCAAGCCGTCGAACGACGCCATCATCCGTTTCCATCTCGCACCCGGCATCAAGGCGAGCCGCGCTCAAGGCGGGCGGGTCGTCATGCTCGTGCTGCCGAACCGCGAGGCGTGGCAGTTCACCGCGAGCCCCGGCGACGCCTTCGTGGAAGACAGCATCTTTCTTGCGACGCCCGACGGCATGAAGCGCACCGAACAGATCGTCCTCTCGCTGAAGCCGCACGAAACCCCCTCCGTGCGCTGGCGCTTCGAGCGTCTGGCCCGCAGCTTCAACCCGAGCCCACGCGCCGAGCCCGGGCCGGAATTGCTCTGACGGCGGCGTCCGCACGCGGGCCGAGGTTCCCTAACCGGGCCCGCTATGCTATCGCGCGCAGCAATTCCCCCGAACGGAGCCGCCTCATGCCGAGCGACCTCAAGCGCGTCACCCGCGCTCTTCTATCCGTGTCCGACAAGACCGGTCTCGTGGATTTCGCGCAGGCGCTGGTGGCACGGGGCGTGGAGCTCGTCTCGACGGGGGGAACCCGCAAGGCGCTGGCGGAAGCCGGACTCGCCGTGCGCGACGTGAGCGATCTGACGGGTTTCCCGGAGATGATGGACGGACGCGTCAAGACGCTGCACCCGGCCGTTCATGGAGGGCTGCTGGGCATTCGGTCGAATCCCGAGCATCAGGCTGCGATGCTCGCCCACGGGATCGGACAGATCGACCTGCTGGTGGTCAATCTCTACCCGTTCGAGGCAACGGTGGCGGCAGCTAAGCCCTACGACGATTGCATCGAGAACATCGACATCGGCGGCCCGGCGATGATCCGCGCGGCGGCCAAGAACCACGGCGACGTGGCGGTGGTGGTCGACAATGCGGATTACGCGGCGGTGCTCGACGACATGGCGACCCATGAGGGTTCGGTCAGTCTCACGCTGCGCCGCCGCCTCGCGCAGAAAGCGTATGCGCGCACGGCCGCCTACGACGCCGCGATCTCCAACTGGATGGCCGACGAACTGAAAGACCCGACGCCGCCCTTCCGCGCGCTCGGCGGCGCCATCGCCGAAGTGCTCCGCTATGGCGAAAATCCGCATCAGACGGCAGCCTTCTACCGCACGCCCGAACAGCGCCCGGGGGTCGCGACCGCAAGGCAGGTGCAGGGCAAGCAGCTTTCCTACAACAACATCAACGACACCGACGCCGCCTACGAGGCAGTCGCCGAATTCGATCCGGCCCGCTCCGCCGCCATCGTCATCGTCAAGCACGCCAATCCCTGCGGCGTGGCGGAGGGCGCGAGCCTGCGCGACGCCTATGAGCGGGCGCTTCGCTGCGACCCGGTCTCGGCCTTCGGGGGAATCGTTGCGATGAACCGCACGCTCGACGCCGATGCCGCAAAGGCCATCGTGGAGATCTTCACCGAGGTCATCATCGCCCCCGACGCGACCGAGGAGGCCATCGCCATCGTGGCGGCGAAGAAGAACCTTCGCCTGCTCGTCGCCGGCCACCTGCCCGATCCCCGCCGAGGGGGCCTGACGCTGCGCACCGTCGCGGGCGGCTTTCTGGCCCAGAACCGCGACAATGCGGTGGTCGATAAGATGGACCTGAAGGTGGTGACGAAACGCGCGCCGACCGAGCGCGAGCTCGCCGATATGCGCTTCGCCTTCCGCGTCGCCAAGCACGTCAAGTCGAACGCCATCGTGTATGCCCGGGACGGCGCCACGGTGGGCATCGGGGCGGGCCAGATGAGCCGCGTCGATTCCTCCCGCATCGCGGCCTGGAAGGCCGCCGAGGCCGCCAAGGCGGCCGGTCTGCCCGAGACTCTCGCGAAGGGATCGGTCGTCGCCTCCGACGCCTTCTTCCCCTTCGCGGACGGCCTATTGGCCGCGGCGGAAGCGGGCGCGACCGCGGTGATCCAGCCCGGCGGCTCCATGCGCGACGACGAGGTGATCCGCGCCGCCGACGAGGCGGGGCTTGCCATGGTGTTCACGGGGTATCGTCACTTCCGGCATTGATGCGGGCCATCGAGGCGGGGAATCCTGCTCTTTCCCTCCCCCTTGCGGGGAGGGGTAGGGGTGGGGGTGGTTCGACCGGGCGGCCCGGACCTCGTCCCGCGCCCTGCCGTGGCGCTCTACGCCTGACGCTCGGCCAAAACTCCACCACCCCCACCCTCAATCCCTCCCCGCAAGGGGGAGGGAAGCACCGTGGAGTTCGCTAAACCCGCTTCACGCCGCTCAGCAACCATCCGCCGGCGCAGAAGAACAGGATCAGCACGGCGGGTCCCGCGGCCTGCGTCTGGAACATCCAGGTGGCCGCAGCCACCATCAGGGGTGCCAGGAACGACGTCACTTTTCCCGACAGGGCGAGCAGGCCGAAATACCGGCCGGCCTCGGAGGCCGGGACTAGCCGGGCAAGGAGGCTGCGGGATGAGGCCTGAAGAGGGCCCGCCACCGCGCCGATGAACAAGCCGAGCGCCAGGAACAGTTTTTCGGGAACGCTGCCGTAAAGCCCCTCCGTCGCCGGGGCCGTGGGGACGACGAACAGGATATGGTCGTTGCCCAAGGACAGGATGCCGAGGCACACGATGGCCAGCACCGCGATGGCGCCGAGAATCACCGGCTTGGCGCCGACGCGATCGTCGAGCCTGCCGCCGATAAGCGCGCCGATCGTGCCGGTGACCGTCAGCATGATGCCGAAGATCCCCAGTTCCGTGGCCCGCCAGCCGAACACGCCGGCGCCGTAGATGCCGCCGAACGCGAACAGGGCCACGAGCGCGTCCTGATACACCATGTTGGCAAGGAGAAAGCGACCGACGCTGTGGTGACGTCTGGCATCGGTGATCGTGCCGCGGACCTGCGCCAGGCCCTTCTTGACCGCGTCGCGCAGGCTCAGCGCCGAGCGCTCCACGTCCGGCGTGAAGATGAAGAGCGGCAGGATGAACAGCAGAAACCAGACCGCCGAGAACGGACCGGTGGCGCGGTCTCCCTCCATGTGGATCGGGTCGAGGCCAAGAAGCGGGCGGAAGCCCGCGAGGGTCAGTCCCGTCTTCGGGTCGGCGGCGAGAAAGCCCAGCACGATCACCAGCGAGACCAGACCGCCGAAATAGCCGATGGCCCAGCCGGTGCCCGACAATCGACCGAAGCGCTCCGGCGGCACGAGACGTGGGATCATGGCATTGTTGAACACCGCCGCGACCTCCACCGCGATGGTGCCGACGGCGAAACCCATCAGCGCCACGGGAATCGCATGAGCCTGCCCGGGCGCTGCGAACCAAAGGGCGAACGAAGAGACGAACAGGACCAGCCCGCAGGAGGCGATCCACGGCTTTTTCGGGCCGGTCGCATCCGCCACCGAACCGAGGATCGGCGACATGAAAGCCAGCACCAGTCCGGCGCAGGCCGTCGCGAACCCCCACAGGCTTTGACCCGTTACCGGATCGGGCGCCAGCGACGCCGCGAAATAGGGCGCGAACACGAATGTCGTCACCAGAGTGAAGAAGGGCTGGCAGGCCCAGTCGAACAGCAGCCAGCCGAGAATGGCAGGTTTCGACGCCATGCCGGCGCGTCGTGCACCTGCGACGGGGCTTGCGGCCGAGAGCGACCGCGGCAGGTCCTGCTGATTCACCGTCTCTCCTTCGCTGGCGCGATCAATGGCGCGCCAGGTCGCCGAGCAGGCTCGCCGCCACCGTCACTTTCGACAGGCTGAGGCCCGACAGCACGATGTTGTCGACAGCACTTCTGATGCGGGTCACGTCCGCGCCGCGCTGCTCGCTCCAGGCCGCCACCCCCGCGACGCCGGCGGCGCCGCTGGCGGCGACCTCCGCCGTCAGGTTGCGGTGCGCCGTCGCGATGCTGTCGATGGCGCGGTCCAGTGCCAACCGGTCGAAGTAATCGCTCACCGCGATGTCCCGCGCGCTGTTGATCAGCGACCCGAGCCGGAACGCCGCCTCGATGGCAAAATGCGTCCGCGCGATATCCTCGACGGGTTTCCCGGTGCGCTCGGCGGTCAGCACGATATCGGGCGCCGCCACCAAATCGGGGATCGCCGCCATGCGGCGCGCGAGATCCGCCGGGACCTTCTGTTCGACGAAGGCATTCGTGCGCGCATGCCATTGCGCCAGCGCATCCTCGGAGAGCGTCTTGGGAAGGCCTGCGGCGACCTCGGCGATTCCGGCCGAGTAGGTGCCGATGATGTCCGCCAGCGATTGTTTGGTGAAATCGACGTTGCGGATGAACCATACGATGCGGTTCATCAGCAGGTCCTGAAGATCGCCGTAGAGTTCGAGCTGCACGGCGCCCGGCACCGCGCCGTCGAGCGCATCGATGGCAAGGTTGAGTTCTCCCAGGCCGAACGAATCCCGCGTCGCCGCATAGGCGGCAGCGATCGTCGGCGCATCGGCGCCCGTCTGGTCGACGAGACGCGCCACCATCGTGGGCCCGCCGCGATTGATGATCGCGTTGGCGAGCTGGGTGGCGATGATCTCACGGCGCAAGCGATGGCTGGCAACCGCGTCCGGAAAACGCTCGCGCATGGCCTCGGGGAAATAGCGCTCCAGCTCCTTGCCGAGATACGGATCGTCCGGCACGGGACTGTCGAGCAATTCGTCATGGAGCGAGAGCTTCGCATAGGCGAGCAGGATCGCGAGCTCGGGCCGCGTCAAGGCTTCGCCGCGCCGCGCGCGCTCGGTCAGGGCGGCGTCGTCCGGCAAATACTCGATGGCGCGATCGAGGCGTCCCTGCGCCTCCAGCATGTGCATCAGGCGCCGGGCGAAACCAAGATCGCCGACGCCGCGCCGCTCGGACAGGGAGAGCGCCAGCGTCTGCAGGTAGTTGTTGCGCAGTACCAGTTTTGCCACGTCGTCGGTCATGTCGACCAGAAGGGCGTTGCGATCCTCCTCGTTGAGGCGGCCATCCCGCTCGGGGATTGTGAGCCCGATCTTGATGTTGACCTCGACGTCGGACGTGTTGACGCCGGCCGAATTGTCGATGGCGTCGGTGTTGAGCTTCACGCCGGTGCGCGCCGCCTCGATGCGGCCGCGTTGCGTCATGCCGAGATTGGCGCCCTCGCCGATCACCCGCGCATGGACGTCCCCGCCGGTGATGCGGATCGGATCGTTGGCGCGATCGCCGACCTCCTCGTCGGTCTCAGTGGAGGCGCGGATATAGGTGCCGATGCCGCCAAACCACAAGAGCCCGACCGGCGCCTTCAGAATCGCGCTCATGACTTCGGCGGGCGTCGCCTTGTCCTTCTCGATCCCGAGTTGCGCGCGCACTTCCTCGGAGAGGGGAATCGACTTTGCGCTGCGCGAAAAGATGCCGCCGCCCTTCGAGATGAGCGCCTTGTCGTAATCCTGCCAGCTCGAGCGGGGCAAGTTGAACAGGCGCTCGCGCTCGACGAAGGAAAGCTCGGGGTCGGGATCGGGATCGAGGAAGATGTCGCGGTGATCGAATGCCGCCACCAGCTTGAGCTTGCGCGACAGCAGCATGCCGTTGCCGAACACGTCGCCCGACATGTCGCCGACGCCCGCCACCGTGACGGGCTCGGACTGGATGTCGATGTCCATCTCGCGGAAGTGGCGCTTGACCGCTTCCCAGGCGCCCCTGGCCGTGATGCCCATCTTCTTGTGGTCGTAGCCCTGGCTGCCGCCCGACGCGAAGGCGTCGCCGAGCCAATGGCCCTTTTCCTTCGACAGCGCGTTGGCGGTGTCCGAGAACGTCGCCGTGCCCTTGTCGGCCGCCACCACGAGATACGGGTCGTCGCCGTCGTGCCGCACCGTATCGGGAGGTGGCACCAGGTGGTCGTCGACGATATTGTCGGTGAGCTGCAGGAGCGTGCGGATGAAGATGCGGTAGGCTTCCGTGCCCTCCGCCAGCCAGGCCTGCCGATCGGTCGGAGGCGGCAGGTGCTTGGGAACGAAGCCGCCCTTCGCGCCCACCGGCACGATCACGGCGTTCTTCACCTGCTGCGCCTTGACGAGGCCGAGCACCTCGGTGCGGAAATCCTGCGGCCGGTCGGACCAGCGCAGGCCCCCGCGCGCGACGCGGCCGAAGCGCATGTGGACGCCTTCGACGCGCGGCGAATAGAGGAAGATCTCGTAGAGCGGCTTGGGCAGCGGCAGGCCGTCGACCTTGGCGCATTCGAACTTGAACGCGATGGTCTGGCGCGGCAGCCCGTTATCCTCGAGCTGGAAATAGTTGGTGCGGATTGCCGCCTCGACGAGGTTGATGAAGCGGCGCAGGATGCGGTCGTCGTCGAGGCTCGTGACGTCGCGCAGCAATTCCTCGATCTCGGCGCGGATGTCCGCTTCGCGCTTCCGGCGCGCGTCCGCATCCTCGATCCGCGGGTCGAACCGGGCGTAGAACAAGGCGACGATCCGGGTGACGATCTCGCTGTGACGCGCCAGGGTCTCGGCGAGATAATCCTGCGCGTAGGGAATGCGCGTCTGGCGAAGATAGCGGCCGAGCGCCCGCACCATGGCGACGTCGCGCCACCCGAGCCCGGCTTCCAGCACGAGCCGGTTGAACGCATCCGATTCCGCAAGGCCGCGGAAGAGCGCCAGAAGCGCGGCCTCGATCAGGTCCTGGATAGCATCGATATCGATGGGCCCGCCGGTCGCACGTTCCAGCGTCATGTCGTGGAGCCACACGCGGTCCATGCTCGCGTCGCCCGCCGACGCCACGCGGTATGTCCGCTCATTGACGACACGGAAGCCGAGATTTTCGAGCAGCGGCACGCGCTCCGACAGCGGCAGCGAGGAGCCGCGCGAAAAGACCTTCAGGTGAACGCGCTTCTCGTCGTCGCCTTGGCGGCGGAACAGATCGACGGCGCGGGGGCGCGCTTCGGAGAGTTGTTCGAGGATGCCCACATCGACAATGGCCTCGTCGGCGCTGAAGGCCTCGCGATAGGCGGCGCTGAACGCGTTGGCGTAGCGCGAGGCGAGCGCCCGGGCGCGCGGCCCGCCGACGCCGAGATCGAAGGCCTCGCGCAGGGCGTCCGCCCATGTGCGCACGATCGTCGCGATTCCCTTTTCGAGCGTGTCGCGGGGAACCTGCGGCGTCGTCCCCTCGTCGCGTCCGATGATGTAATGAGTGCGCGCCAGCGGACCTTCCGGATAGGCCGGATAGGCGGCCGAGAGACGGCCTTCGAAGATGCCCGCCAGGAATTCGCCGATGCGCCGCCGCGCATCCGTGTCGTAGCGCTCTTTCGGCACGAAGACGAGCACCGACACGAACCGGTCGAACTCGTCGGCCCGCACGAGGGCCCGAACACGCGGACGCTCGGACAAATTCATGATTTCGAGGGCGAAATCGTAGAGCGTATTCTCGTCGATCTGAAACAGCTCGTCGCGCGGATAGTTTTCGAGAACGTTTCGCAACGCGCGGCCCGCATAGCTCGACGGGTCGAAACCCGCCCGCGCGATGATCTTTTCAACCTTGTGCCGCAGATACGGGACCTCGCCGGTGGTGTTCGTATAGGCGCTCGCGGTGAACAACCCGACGATGCGCAACTCGCCCTGCAGGCGGCCATCGCCGTCGAAGAGCTTGACGCCCACGTAATCCAGATGCGCACGGCGATGGACGCGGGACTTCACGTTCGCCTTGGTGATGATGAGCGCTTTCGGCAGCTCCAGGAATTCGCGGATTTCCGGCGTCATGGCGACGAGCTCGCGGCCGCGTCTCAGCACGCGCACCGAGGGATCCCGCAACAGGCCGAGACCGGAACCTTCCACCGGATCGGCGGCGGTGTCGCCCGCCGGCAGGCGGTACTCGCGCACGCCCAGGAACGTGAAATTGTCGCGCGACATCCAGTCGAGGAAAGCCACCGCCTCGGCGGCCTCGTCGGCGGGAAGCGGCGGCGGATGAAGGCGGTAGCTTTCGACGATTCCGGTGACCTGCGCCCGCATGGCCGGGAAATCCTGCACCGCGACCGCCACGTCCTCGTAGACATGCGTCAGGGCCTCGACGAGGCGACGGCGCGCGGCTTCGTCGTCGATGCGCGGAAGGTGGATGTGGATGAAGCTCTCGCGCCTCACCCCCGCTTCGGCCGGCTGTCCGGTCTTGAGGGCTTCGCCGAACAGGCGCACGAGAGCGCCGGCTTCATCCCGTTCGACGGCGAGGATCGGGTGCGCCACGAGGAGGGGCTCGTAACCTTCATCGACAATCTCGGCGAGCGTCGAATCGAGCAGGAACGGCATGTTTTCGTTGACGACTTCGAGGACGGTCACGTCCCGCGCACGCCCTTCGCGCTCAACTTCGAGATCGAGAAGGCGGATATCCGCGCCCTGCCGGCGGGGCGACCTGAGATGCTCGTAGGC
>NZ_JBFUHH010000090.1:0-17875 GCF_056402495.1 Microvirga sp. P4_A5
GACGGCGTCGCGCCGGGTCCGCTTGGCGCGGGTCCGGATCGTGACGGCAGCCTTGCGACGCGGAGTCGCCGACCGCCGGGTCCGCTTGGCGCGGGTCCGGATCGTGACGGCAGCCTTGCGACGCGGAGTCGCCGACACCGGCTCGGCATCAACTTCAACGTTGTCACTGCTGAGGAAATCGAAGCTCATCTGGGACATCGGGACCGTCTCCTTGGGACAATCAGGGTCTCGGGATGACAGGGGCGGACAGGGGGTCCGATTCGGGAGATAGCAGCTTTTTGGTCTTACGGAGTTCAACCGCCGGCGGTCTCCTGACAGTCGATAAGCTGCTGACATGGCTGGACAAAAACGGTCAGGATTGGTCATCGCCTCTCACCCGCGACGGAGGCGCTCGTACGCCACCACATCCTCCTCGGAGAAGCGCAGCTGCGAGCCGATGCGGTGGGCCTTGAGCTCGCCGCGCGCCACCATCCGGCGCAGGGTGCGGACGCTGACGCCCCAGCGGGAAGCCAGCGTCTCAAGCGTCGAGAGCGGTTTGGGATGGGACGTCATGGACGATCCTCCGGTTCAGGATGAATGACAGCGGAGGTCGCAGGGGACGGAGCGGCAGCGAGGGCTTCGCGCGCCGCTTGCCGGGCCAGGAGACGAACGAGTTCGACCAGCGCCACGGGCAAGAAAGCCTGCGGATGCTGTTCTGGGTCGAGACGTGGGCTGGCTGGTTCGTCCACTGGGTGCCTCCAGTGGACAGGGTTGGCTCAGCTCGGGAGCGAGGTCGAACTCCTTAACGCGACGATTTTGAATCGCGTGATCGGGGTACCAAGGGCGGGCGATAAGGAGCGGGCCCTCGAACGTCGAGCATTTCCAGAACCACGTTGTCGATCAACACCGGCTCGAAAGTCATCCCTTCCGGTTGATAAAGACGCAACGCTTCCTTCACGAAACCAGTAAACCCGACCTCGGCGAGGTGACTGACCTTGTTAACGGTATGGCGTGGGCGAATACCGAGCACCTTGTGGTAGGTGAGCAACAAGTCCGCGATCAGCGATCGAAGATTGCGATTTGGCGTCCTGCCGCCCTTGTGATCGGTTGAGGACAGGCTCAGCCCTTTTGCGGTAAAGGCGGCCTTTCGGCTCCACTCCCCCATCCTTTCCAGATAAAGCACGTGATCGACCATGTCGGCGGGCTCGTCTTCCGGGTTGGCCAAGGATGCCACGGTTATATGAAGCAGCCCCTGGTCACCAAGCTTGGCCGCGTGAGCCGCGGCCGCCTTAAAATGCTTTGCTAACTTTTCCAGCTCGCTCGCGACGGCAGATGGTCGAAGCTGCGGGGGCGACTCGAGATGCCGCTTGATCGACCGTGCTGTCTGCTCAATTAGCTCCACTAATCTCTCGCGAGTGACAGAAATCTTGCGACGTGCGAGATCACTCTCGAGCCATGCTATCAAGGTTGGATCGGCTTCAGTCATAATACAGCACCCATTAGGGCATGCCGCTACGAGGTCGGCAGGTGCGCATCAAGTAAGCAGCAGTCCGAGTCGGACACAACGGTAGGCCCGGATTTTCGTTCGTACTTCGAGGTGGCGATTTGGGAATGGGACTTCCTGGGCGGATGAGCGGGTGTTTCCCTTCGCCCCTGATGATGTGCGGCTGGCACGGAAAAGTCTAAGGAAGAGGGCTGGTTTGAAGACCCGAGACCACACGATCTGAGGCATGAGGCTGTGTCGAGGTTCTTTGAGTGTGGCCTCACCGTCCCGAAAATGGCTTTAATCAGCGGTGAGTTCGCTGCGCGGAATCGCGTCAAGACTCGCGGCGCCTTCGATGTGGTGATCGTCGAGGTCGTCGATCGGAGCGCTCTATATCGGCGAGATGGTCTGGAAACGCTGCTCTTACGGTAAGGACCCGCGGACGGGAAGTGGCGTTTCGTAAAATGCTTAAAACGGCCTGACGGGGACGCTTTTGGGCACTCTGCCGTTGATTGCATGACGAAAGCCTCAGGCCTGCAAAGTAGAATGCTGGGTCACATCAGTCGAGTCACTCGATTGCGTTTGAGTGTTCAGACACACTTAAGGACCATATGCCAGGCGGAACCCGATATGGCCGGTGCTGGTATCCGGGGTGTTGCCGATGCGGGCCGCAATCCGATAGCGAAAGCAATAGGAGCGGTGGCACAGGAATGAGCCGCCCTTGAGGACGCGCCGCCCTTCGGCAGCTGATCTGTCGTTGATGCTGCGCGCGGCGCGGCCAAGCGAGCGGATGCGCCATGGGCTGGCGCACCATTCCCACACGTTGCCGCACATATTGTAGAGGCCGTAGCCGTTCGGAGCGAAAGAGCGTGCAGGCGCGGTGCCGGCATAGCCATCGCGCGCTGAATTCAACGCGGGAAAGTGGCCTTGCCAAATGTTGCAAGGGAAATGGCCGCCATCGTCCGGTTCGTCGTCACCCCAGGGAAATGTCGCACCGCTCAGTCCGCCCCGCGCTGCGTATTCCCATTCGGCCTCGGAGGGCAGGCGTCCACCGGACCAGAGAGCAAAGGCAGTCGCGTCGTTATATGAAACGTGAGTGACCGGATGGTCGCCGCGATCCTCCAGCGTAGATGCCGGACCTTCGGGAGTTCTCCAGCACGCGCCGTCAACCCGGCACCACCATTCAGCGCCGGCAACGCGTTGCAAGATGGCCTTGTCCGCGGTGATATCGTTTTGAAAGACGAAGGACCAGCCGAAGCGCTCAGCGTCGGTGACATAAGCGGTCTCGTCCACGAACCAGGCGAAACGGTCATTCGTCACGGCGGCATCGTCGATGCGGAAGGGTGCCAGCTTCACGAAGCGTCTTGGGCCTTCGCCATCGACCGTAAAGAAAGGTCTGTCCGTGCCGACTTCCGCACGACCGCCGGGAATTGCTACACCCAGGCGCGCGTCTCCGGATCTAACTGTGCTCCTCACCGTCGTTGCACCCGCGGGCGACAGCGCGCGCGAGATGCCCTCGCAGCAGCCGGGATGGAGGGCGGCAGTCTCGCCCGTTAAGTCAGGTGTCTTCAACGAAGACCTCCTGGCGCCTGTACCTGATGGCCGGAAGCGCCAGTAGGCAAAGCGCCACGACGGCGAGCGCCAGCAGCGTCCCGCTGATCGGTTGCGTCACAAGATAGGTGGGGTCTCCGCGGGACAGGACCATTGCCCTTCTCAGGTAGGTTTCCATCATGGGTCCGAGCACGAAACCGAGCAGCAGCGGCGTGAGCTCGAATTCTAGTTTAACCAGCAGGTAGCCGAGCAGCCCAAAAAACGCCAGCGTGTAGATGTCGAACGGCTTCGATCCGATCGAATAGACACCGATTGCCGAGAACGCGATGATTCCGGGGAAAAGCATGTAATAAGGCACACGGAGCAGCCGCACCCACAGGCCGATGAGCGGCAGGTTCAGGAGCACAAGCATGGCGTTGCCGATCCACATCGACACGATGAGGCCCCAGAAAAGCTCTGGCTTGTCGGTGATGACACCCGGACCCGGCGCGATGCCTTGGATCGTCATGGCGCCGACCATCAGAGCCATGACGGCATTCGCCGGGATCCCGAGAGTCAGCATGGGAATGAAGGACGTCTGAGCGCCCGCATTGTTCGCGCTCTCGGGCCCGGCGACGCCCTCGATCGCGCCCTTGCCAAACCGCGACGGATCCCGCGCAATTTTCTTCTCCAGGGCATAGGAAGCAAAAGAGGCGAGCAGCGCACCGCCGCCCGGCAAAACCCCCAGGAGCGCGCCCACAAGGGTCCCGCGCGCGATCGGCGCCGCCGAGGCTCTGAGCTCCTGCCTCGTAGGGAGCAAGCCCGTAACCGCCGTGATATCCACTTCGCGGTCCGTTTCGTTCTCGAGGTTCTTGAGAATCTCCGAGATTCCGAAAACACCCACCGCGATGGCCACGATATCAAGCCCATCGGCGAGCTCGATACTGCCGAACGTGAATCGCAGCTGACCGGAATTCAAATCAGTGCCGATCAGTCCCAGCAGGATGCCAAGGACAACCATCGCAAGGGCCTTGATCACCGAGCCGTGGGCGAGGGCGGTTGAGGCAATCAGCCCCAGGACGATAAGCGAGAAATACTCGGCAGGCCCGAATTTTACTGCGAGCTCGGTGAGCGGGGTGGCGAACCAGGCGATCACCAGTGTGGCGAATGAGCCCGCCACGAACGAGCCAATGGCGGCGATGCCGAGCGCCGCTCCAGCCTTGCCCTGCCGCGCCATTTGGTAACCGTCGATTGCCGTGACGGCGGAACTCGCTTCCCCGGGGAGATTGATGAGGATCGCTGTCGTCGAGCCGCCATATTGTGCGCCGTAATAGATCCCTGCGAGCATGATCAGCGATGTCTCGGGTGACATGGTGAACGTGATGGGCAGCAACATCGCGACGGTGGCGGCAGGTCCGATGCCGGGCAACACGCCGATGAGCGTTCCGAGCAACACGCCGACGAAACAAAACAAAAGATTGCTGGGGGTGACGGCGGTCGCCAGCCCTGACATCAGGTGATCAAGCAATTCCATCGCCGACCCTTCCTAAGACGCGCCGAGGAGTTGCACAGGCAGATCCAGCGCATAGCGAAAGATCAGCGCGCAGAAGAGCGTCAAGCTGAAAGCAAGCAGAAGCGCAAGTCTGATGGTCATGCGCTGGCTCGAAAAGGCGGACAGCAAGACCGCCAGGGACACCGCCGGGACAAGGCCAAAGCGGGGGATGACCAGCGCGAACGAGACGGACGCGAGCGTGATCAAGGCRACGCCGCGCAACGAGACTGTTCCGAAGCGCGACGTCGCCTGTCCGATCGAACCCATCACTGTCGTCGCCCCCAGGAGACCGAGCAGGACGGATAGAACGATCGGAAAGTAGCCGGGGCCCATCTGGAACGAGCTGCCCGCCGGCAGGGTGCGCACCGCATACACGCCGAAAAAAAGGGCCAGAGCCAAGAGAAAAACTCCGGCAGTCACGTCTTTTTGGTTCGCGTTCATGTGGTCGCTCCCAATCACCGAGCCGCCCGTTCGGCTATGGTCCGGTCAATCCGTTTCGATCTTCGCGCCTTGCAAGATGCCCGTCCAAAGCTTGATCTCCCTGTCGATCTGCTGCCCGAACTGCTCGGGGGTATTCGGCTGTGCCGCGTCGACATTGCTTTTTGCAAATTTCTCGATGATATCGGCCGACTGGATCGCCTTGTTCACCACCGTGTTGATCCGCGCAATGGTCTCCTTTGGCGTGCCAGCTGGCACATGGAGACCGAAGAAGCTTTTCAGGACGAGATCCGGGTAGCCAGCCTCCACGATTGTCGGGAGATCAGGCAACTCGGCGTTTCTTTTCGTGTCGAGTACCGCCAACGCCTTGAGCTTGYCGGACTTGATGAGCGGTGCTGCGAACACCGAGCCGAGTGCCATGAACTGAACGCGCCCGGCCAACAGATCGGTGATCGCCGGCGGCTGGCCGGCATAAGGGACCATGACCATGTCGATGCCGGCAGTCTGCTTGAACTTCTCGGTCGCGAGATGGACCACGGAACCGCGACCCGATCCGGCGTAGGAAACTTCGCCCTTATGCGCTTTCACATATTCGACGAACTCTTTCAGGTTGTTGACGGGGAGGGAAGTCGGAACGGTGAACATGAAGGTGGTCGTTCCAAAAGCGACCACGGGCGCGAAGTCCTTCAGCGGACTGTAGCGCAGGCTTTTGGGATGTAGGGCGACCTGCGTTGTGAAGGGAACACTCGATCCGAGCCAGGTGTAGCCGTCGGGCGCACTCTTCTGGACAGCCTCGGTGCCGAGGTTTCCGTCCGCTCCCGGCCGCGAATCCACGATCACGGGTTGGCCAAGCTCGGGCGCGATCTTCTCGACGAGGATGCGCGACGCCACCTCCTGCTGGCCGCCCGGGGGGAAGGGAATGATCAACCTGATCTGCTTCTCCGGCCAGGGCGCCTGAGCCGCGGCGGCGGTGGATGCGGCAACCGCCGTTGCGGCGATCACGCAATGAAGGACTTTGTTGAACATGGGCTTCTCCCTGGCTTAGTATGGGGTTGGATTTCGGATGGGTGTCTTCCCACCTTAGATGTGTTAGAGCGGGATCGTTCGCGGCACCGGCTCGTGCTCTTCGGCACAGATTCTGTTGCGCAGAGACCGACCGAATCCTTCGGCATGAATTTCAATCACATCTCCGGGCTCGACCGCGATTCCGGCGTTGCAGCTCAGGCCGCTGGCGCCGAAATAGTGAACGTGCACATCGCCCGGCCGGCGGAACCGTGCATATTTGAAATGATGGGCTTCGAGGTTAGCCACCGAGTGACACATGTTGTCTTCGCCCGACAGCATCTCGCCCTGCCAGACCTGCTTATCCCCACGCTGCACCAGGATCGTTCCGCTCAGAGAGGATGGAAGCGGGCCGACACGCAGTTCAGGGCCGAAGCTTGATGTACGCAATTTCGAGTGGGCGAGGAGAAGGTAGTTCTCCCGCTCCATGATGTGATCGGAAAACTCGTTGGCGAGCGCGAAGCCCACGCGCAGGACCTCACCGGAATCCCCGATCACGTAGAGCCCCGCGATTTCGGCCTCTTCGCCGCCATCCTGCGCGAAGGCAGGGCGCTCAAGCGCTCCTCCGGGCGGGACGACCCAGCTTCCGTCGCCCTTGTAGCCCCATTCCGGCTGCGCGCCGAACGTGCCATTGGAAGGCCTGCCGCCATCGACACCCATTTTGAACATCTTCATCGAATCGGTCAGGTCGGCGGAATCGAGTTTTGCGTGCATGGCATCGCGCGATTTCGCGCTGCCCAGATGCGTCAGTCCCGTCAGTGACAACACCATCCGACTCGGATCCGGATGATCGAGCGGTGACAGGACGCGGCCTTCCACGAGGGCCTGATCGTAATCGATCACCGCGCCCATTCCGCGATGCCGCACAATCTGTTCGAGAGTGCGTCGCGCCCGATGCGCCTCTAGGGCCAATTCGCGAACCGACCCGGCGTCGATGACCTCCCGCGGTGGCCCGTCATCGACGATCGCTGCCACGGCGCGGGAGCCATCGGTTTTCAGGAACTGAATGAGGCGCATCAGAGGTCTCCCGGATCCGCGCGTTCGCGCTGCTTTTCGTCGGTGGCACGAAGGCTCACCAGATTGTGGACGTGAACGTGGTCTCCGGCCGCGACGGCGGCGGTCAGCCGACCGATGACCTCGCCGTACTTGCGCACATGCGCCCCAAGGGCGAGATCCCTGAGAGCAATCTTGTGCCCGGCCGGCAAGGGATGTCGCGCGAGGAGAACCACGCCCTCGCGCGCACCCTGCGTCAGAACGGATTCGCCCGCCGACACAGGAAGTGCGAGGATCGCCACGTCGTCTTTCGCGTGCAGCACGATAGCGGTCTTGACGGGCCCATCCGTCATGAGGCGAGCCGAACCTGGACGCCGACTTCGTCCTCCCGTAGTTTCAGCACGGCGCCCACATCCTTGTTGCTCATGCCGGCGTCCATCGTTTCCTGCAGTGCGGCCAGGGTGGCGGCGCCGACCGGGGTTTCGAGACCGAGTGACCGGTTCATGGCGAGGGCAAGACGGCAATCCTTGTGCGCCAGTTTAACCATGAAGCCCGGCTCGAAATCGCCTTTGAGTGCCCGGTTGTGCATGGCGACGGCAAGCTGCTGGTTCCATGCCATCGTGGTCTTCATGACGCTGATCATGGTGTCGAGCGACAATCCTGCCTTCGCACCGGCGACCAGCGCTTCCGCGCTCGCAGTAATCAGAACGCTTGCCAGGAGATTGTTCGTCAACTTCATGGCCTGACCCATGCCCAGCGCGCCACAATGGATCAGGTCGCTTCCCATGGCCGAGAGAATAGGACGGGCCCGCTCGATGATCGCCTCGTCTCCGCCTATCATCAAGGTCGACGTCCCCGCGATGGCATGGTCAACGGTTTTGCCGACCGGGCTGTCGACCATGTCAACACCCATCTCCTTCAACTGCGCACCGATCTGCTGGGTCGTCGCCGGATCGATCGTGCTCATATCGATATAGAGGCTCCCAGGTTGGACGCCTTGCGCGAGGCCATCGGCACCGAGGACGGCGGTGTGTACGTCGGGAGCATCGGGCAGCATGGTGATGACGACATCCGATTGGCTCGCCACGTCGCGAGGCGACTTGCCGGCTTTCGCCCCAGCAGCGACGAGCTTGTCGACCGCGGCCGAGTTAAGGTCGAAGACGGTGAGCGAGTGCCCTGCGCGCAGGATGTTCTGCGCCATAGGACTTCCCATGGTCCCCAATCCGATAAACCCCACTCGTGTCATCTGATGTCCTCTTTTGGTGTGCGAAATGCGCTTGGGGGCGTTCCGCCAGTGAGCGTACCTTGTTTCGTGTAGAAAATGGGTTCTGGCGAGACCGACAGAAACCTCACAGGGACCCTCGCGTGCGTGTGGGAACCTCAAAACCTTCCCCGAGAATTTCGCCGAAGGTCAGCGTGCCGTTGACAACCTCCAGAATTGCATCGACCAACCGTCGCCCCGCCTCGCTCACCGTCTCGCTGCCGGCCGAGACAGCGCTTGCATCGAAATCGATCTGCTCGGGAAGACGGCGGACTGTGTCGGGGCCCGAGGTGATCTTGATGGTCGGCGCCAGGGCGCTGACAAAGCTGTTGCCCGGACCGGTGGTAAACAACATGATCTGCGCACCCGATGCCGCGAAGCCCGTGAGCGATTCCGGCGAGAAAGATGGACCATCCATCAGATAGAGCCCGGGTCCCGCGATTCGTTCGGCCACGTCGATCACGCCGTTGATCGGTCGGGTTCCGCTCTTCACAACGGCGCCGAGTGATTTCTCTTCGATGGTGCTCAAGCCGCCGCGGATATTTTCTTCGCCGGGATTGTTGCCCGTGAGGCTTTTGCCGGATGCCGTGGCGAGCAGCTCCCGGGCTTCGACGGCGCGCAGGATATCTCTTTCAACGTCGGGTCGAATTCCGCGGCGGGCGAGTTGCCTCTCCGCGCCGAGCCATTCGATCGTCTCCCCGACAATCACGGTAGCGCCGCAATCGACCAGATAATCCACGGCGGCGCCGACGACTGGATTACTGGCGATTCCGGACGAAAAGTCCGAGTGACCACATTCCACCCCTACGATCAGGTCGGCAGCGGAAGCGGGTTCACGGCGCATGCGCGATGCCGCCCGTACGAGCGCCGTGGCGCGACGGATACCCTGATCCAGAACACCCAGCATGTCTTCGCCCTGCTCGGCGAACGACACTGTGGCGACAGGTTTCCCGGAGGAGGCGATGCGTTCGGCAACCGACCTGGTGGTCTCGGCGTCTACGCCGACCACCAGCACCGCGGCCGCATTGGCATTCAGTCCGAGCCCCACCAGTTGATCAAGATGCAGAGTGAGGTCGGGCTCGACCTGGCCGCGTCCGCTCGCGGTGGCGGCCAGAACCGTGCCCGAAACATTGCCGGCGATGCGCTGGCTCACCCTTGTGGCAAGACCATTGATCCCAAGCACCAGAACATAATTTCGCACTCCCACACGGCCGTCCGCGCGCCGATAGCCGTCGATGGCCAGCGCCTCTCTCCGGTCGAGCTTGTATGCGGGACTTTCGTCCATGGCCTTCTCCGCCGGGCAGGTTGCCGTTGAAAAAGATGTATTTGATCAAATATAGCCTTGGCAAGCCTAAATTTGACTTGCAACTCTGCGCGTGGCACCCAGATTTGGTCAAATCGTCTCTAACAAACTGGTCCAAACATGGCGCGGGTCCCGGATATTCAGCAGCTGTTGCGCGGAGACATCATCGCAGGTGCTCTGGCGTTTGGATCGCGCCTGCGCATTGACGAGCTTGCGATACGGTACGGCGTCAGCCATATGCCGGTTCGCGAGGCGCTTCGAGAACTGCATGGCGAAGGCCTCGTCATCATCGAGCCCAATCGTGGTGCGCGCGTGCGCCCGATTCATATCGGCTTCGTCGAAGATCTTTTCGATATCCGCAGCGCGGTCGAAACGATGCTGGCAAGACGTGCCTGCGAAAGACGATCGGACGACCATATTCGCGGTCTTGAAGCCGCTCAGGCTTCTCTGGAAGCGCATGTGGAGGCGGGCGAATTCACATCCGTGCCGCACGCGAACCATGCCTTCCATGCGCTGATCAACGACGCGGCAGGAAATCCCGGCGCTTTGTCGCTGGTCGATCGGCATTGGTTGCTGGTTGCCGCGTTGTGGCAGCGCTACGGTGTCGACCAGGAACGGTTCCACGGAGTGATTGACGATCACCGCCACCTGATGCGGGCAATCAAGCGCCGCGATGCTACCTCCGCCGCCATGCTCATGGGCGCCCATATCGAGAAGGCGAAGCACGACCTTCTGGAACGCATGGCCATTGACCCCCAACCCGATGTTGGGAAGGACTAGCCTGTGAAGTCAGTCTCTCCCCCGATGGGCGTCGCCGCATCGACTGGCGATATCCTTGGCGAATCTCCGATCTGGATCGAGGAGACGGGCCACTTGTACTGGGTCGACCTTCGGCGGCCGGCTCTGCATCGACTCCATCCGGCGAGCGGCGAAGTCGTTTCTTGGCCGATGCCCGATCTCATCGGTGCCGTCGTGCCTCGCGGCGCCGGCGGCGTCGTGGTCGCCATCAGGCGCGCGGTTTTCGCCTTCGATCCGGCAACGGGCGGCCTATCGCCGATAGCCACGATCGAGGAGGGACCGGACGAGAACCGGCTCAACGACGCCAAATGCGATGCGGCCGGTCGGCTTCTCTGTGGTTCCATGTGGGATTTCGGCCTTCGCCCCACCGGCGGTCTTCATCGCGTCGATGCCGATGGCGTTGTTGAGGTCCTTCGAGATGGGGTCACGGTCGCCAACGCGATCGCGTTTTCACCCGATGGCCGTACACTTTACTTCACCGATACCCGCAAGGGCGCGATCGAGCGGGCGACGTACGACCCGGTGACGGGCGATGTCGGCGCCTGGGCGCAATTCGCATCGGCCGATGCCGCCCCCGGTGCCCCCGACGGAGCAACGGTCGATGCGGAGGGCTATCTCTGGAATGCCCGCTACAAGGGGTCTTGCGTGGCGCGCTTCGCCCCCGATGGCCAACTGGATCGCATCATTGAATTGCCGGTCAGCCAGCCAACTTCCTGTGCCTTCGGCGGAACCGACCTTAAAACACTGTTCGTCACAACGGCGACGCAGAAGCTCGATTCCGCGCAAGTGATAGCAGAACCTCTCGCCGGCAGCCTTTTAGCCCTCGACGTGGGCATAGCCGGCCTTCCGGATCACGGCTACGCCGGTTGATTGTCCTCGGTGGCGGGCGCATCGTGAAGTTACGAACCGAGATGCCGGCCTCCGGTCGCCTGGAGGTCGGCTCCGGTGATGAAACTGCCTGCTTCGGAACACAGAAGAAGCGCAGCCCCGGCCATCTCGGACGGCAATCCAGCGCGCTGCATCGGCGCTGAGAGGCGCTGAATTTCCGCCCACTTGACCGCGTCCTCCCGCCGCCACCGATTTCGTTCGGTAACGACGAGGCCGGGTGAGAGATTATTGACCGTGACGCCGTGGGGCGCGTAATCCCTAGCGAGGTTGATAGCCAGATTGTGTTGCGCGCATTTGAGGGCCGCATAAACCGCGAGATCAGGTTCCGGACGCGTCTCGTTGATGCTGCCGATCGTCAGAACGCGGCCCCACCGTTGTTCCTTCATGTCCGGCAGCGCCGCCTGGAGCAGTTCGATGGTGGCGCGGAAATTGATCTGAACCTGACGTTCGATCTGGTCCTCCGGCAACTCGAGAAACGGCGTGCGGTATTGGATCGATGCGCACACGACAAGGACGTCGAGTCCACCGAGTGCGTCTTGCGCCGCAATCACGCATCGGGATGCTTCACCGGGCCGGGCGAAGTCCGCCGCGATGGCGACGCCGCGCCCGCCGCGTTCCGTCACTTCGCGCGCGGCGTGCTCGGCCGCATCCGGTTGTCCAAAGGCGATGTCGGCCTCCGGTGCGTAGTGAATGGCGACATCGGCTCCCGCATCGGCAAAGACTCGTACGATCTCACGGCCGATGCTCACACTTCCGCCCGTGACGAGCGCGCGACGTCCCGCCATGGAAAAGCGGGCCGCGATCGATTTGGCATTCTCCACATCGATAGCGCCATGCGTCATGTAACTCTCCCAATTTCCAAACTTTGATCTTTAATTGACGTCAATCCGCCTATCGCTTAGGAAAATGTCAAGAGACAGATCCGATTTTCGTCGGTATTTGATCAAAGTATACGGCAGTGCGAGGATTCACAGATGAGCCGACGCCCGAATATTCTCCTCTTCATGCCGGATCAGCTGAGAGGAGACTGGGCGGGGCCCGGTAATGCAGGCGGCGTTCGAACTCCGGTTCTCGATGCGCTGACGCGCCGGGGCGTCAGCTTTCGAAATGCCATCTGCCCCTCGCCAATCTGCGGGCCGTCGCGGGCTTGCCTGGCGAGTGGACGCGATTACGACAGGGCGGGCGTTCGCAACAACGGCGACAGCACGTCGCCGGATATTCCGAACTTCTACCGGCAACTCGCGCGCACCGGCTACCAGGTTCTAACTTGTGGCAAACTCGATCTCCTGAAAGGTGAGCCCGACTGGGGGGCTGACGGCCAGCATTCCGTAGCCGGGCCTTCGCGACTGAGGCAACTGGGCTTTACGGGCGGGCTGGACAGTGCGGGGAAGCATGCGGCGATCTTTGCGCATCGCGACGGCTATGACGAACCCTATTTTGCGGCTCTGAAGAAACGCGGCCTTGCCGAGGCGCATTGGCGGGATTTTCAAGAGCGGAGATCGCTTGCACTCGGCGCGCGGGCTCTCGACCATCCCGGCGCGGGTCCCAACTATCGTAATACGAACAGGACCGATCTGCCGGACGATGTGTATTGCGACAATTGGATCGGCGCATGCGGCCTCGCCCTGATCGACGAAGCCGAGGAGGGCCGGCCCTGGTTCCTGCAGGTGAACCTGACCGGCCCGCACGAGCCCATGGACATCACACGCTCGATGGCCGAGAGCGTCGCGGACCGCGAAGTCCCCTTGCCCCGCAATCCCGGCGATGTCGACACGGAGACACACCGCCGGATCCGGCGCAACTACACGGCCATGATCGAGAACATCGACGCTATCCTCGGCCGCTATGTGGCGGCGCTCGAGGCCTCCGACCAACTCGACAATACGATCATCATCTTCACCAGCGATCATGGCGAAATGCTCGGAGATTGCGGATTGTGGGAGAAGTTCGTCCCTCACCATGCCTCTCTTCACGTGCCTCTTGTTTTCGCAGGCCCGGGCATYGCACCAGGACGCAATATCGAAACACCGGCTACCATTCTCGACCTTCACGCAACGATCACGGATCTCGCGGGCGCTGAGGCAATCCCCGGAATCGACTGTGTTTCGATGAAGGAGACCTTGAGTGATCCGTCGCGGCGGCATCGGGAGATCGTCTTTTCGGGCCTTGGACAGTGGCGTATCGCGTATGACGGGCGCTTCAAGCTGGTGGCGGGCTATGATGCGGCGACGCCGCGCAAGATCATGGAGGCGGCCGAATTCGATCTGTCCGAACGATCATCCTGGCGCCTCATCGAGCTTCTGTCGGATCCCTCCGAAATCTACGATGCTTCCTCGCGCTACCCGGAGGTCGCTCGCAAACTCACGGATGCGCTTGTCCGAAACGTGGTGGGCGAGACGACCGAGGCTTCCACCCCACGCCAGCAACCCGTTCCATGACGGTCACCCAAATGTCGAGGAATGCCATGACTGAGCGACCGAATGTGGTCTGGATCATGGGCGATGAATTTCGTACCGATTCGCTCTCCTGCTACGGGACCCCACATCCATCCATCAGAACGCCCCACATGGACAGCATCGCCGAGGCTGGTGTCCTGTTCGCGAACTGCTTCTGCAACTCGCCGATCTGCGTTCCCTCCCGAACGAGCGAAATGACGGCAAATCCTCCCGAGGTGACGGGGGTTTATGGCAATGAGGGCTCGTGGGCCTCGTATCCCTACGACCGGCAACTCATCAGCTTTCCGCAGCATTTTGCCGCCAACGGATACCGGACGATTAATTTCGGAAAAACGCACCTCCCCGTTGCGCTTCAGCCCTGGCAGGAGGACGACCATATCGGTGCGGATCTCGCGGGCTTCTTCGAGGGCGTCGATCCGGATGGGCGCCAGATTCTCACGCCCACCCTCAAGGCCGCCATCGGCGGCACCTTCCCCGGGCCGGTCGAGTTTCCCGGCAACAAGCTAACTCGTGCGGCTGTGGAATGGTTGGGGAGTAAAGAGGCGGCGGGGCAGCCCTTTCTGGCGCGTGTGAGCTACCTGCAGCCGCATTCGCCGGTCATGCCGCCGGTGCCTTACGACTCGCTCTATCGCGATCTCGGCTGGCCAGATCGCATCGATGGCGGGGAGCCGGGTTCGGTCTTCGAGCAGCGCTTCGTGGACGTCATGCAGGCCTCGGCCTTGGAGCCGCAGGATCTCAGGCGAGTGCGATCGGACTATTACGGTCTTGTCGCATGGCTCGACGATCAGGTCGGTGCCATTCTGCATGCCTTGCGGCAAAGCGGATTGAGCGACAACACGATTGTCGTCCTGGAAGCCGATCATGGCGTGTCGCTGGCTGAGCGCGGCCGACTCCAGAAACATACCTTCTTTCCAGAGGTGCATCGCATACCTCGCCTGATCTCATGGCCGGGTGCCTTGCCCCACGGACAGGTGAGGGGGGATCTCTGCGAGTCCATGGACCTCGCGCGGACACTCTGCGGCTTGTGCGATATCGCTCCATCCGCGACGTTTCAGGGCCGCGACCTGTTCAAGGACCCGCCACCCGAACATGTGTTCAGCACTGTCGGCTACGGCGAGGCGACCAGCTACGCCCTTCCGAACCAGGTTGTCGGAACATGGACCGATGGAAGCGGCTGGCCGCGGCGGACATGTGTCCGGACGGCGCGCTACCGGCTTGACATGACGGTGCGCCGAAATGGCAAGCCGGTTCCACGCGACGAGGAAGATCACTTCTTGGCTGACCTGGCACTCGATTCCGCGGAAGCAACTAATCGCGCGGACGATTCAGCCTATGCGGAGATTCTCGAAGAGCTCCGCAACCGGATACTCCACCACACCCGCAACAGCTTCGAACCGGCTCTCGTGCCAACATATTCGGATGCAGGACGAGGGGCGAATTGAAAAATTTTACTCGAAAGGCGAGGTTGCCTTCCGAGTCTCTTCAGATGCGGATAGATCAGGAAGGCGCCTTCCAGCTTTCCATCTGCCAGGCGGGGAGGCCACGCAGATCCTTGGCGCTCTTGGACGTGAAGTCTGCCTCGGGCGGGGTCTTGCCTGATGCGTCATAGGCCTTCTTGAGCAACGGCGCAGCCTTCGAGAAGGAAGACTTGACCTGATCGAAGGTCAGGGGTTTCGGGATCAAGCGGCTCTCCACCATGAGATTGGAGATTTGCGTGATCGCAGCTGCGTCGCCTTCGGTCGGCCAGATCCACCCTCGCTGGAACACCACTTCGTCCCCGACAACTTTCGCGCCAAGTTCTGGCGGAAGGCCCCAGTATTTGTTGACCGATTCAGCTGTCGCTTCCGGCTTCATCTTGCCGAGGGCGTCTACTGAGCGCTGCATTGCGACCAGAAAGGCCTGGCCGATCGCCGCATCCGCCGAGACGATGCGATCGTTGCAGATCCAGAACGAGCGATGCAGATAATATCCATCGGGATAGAACGGCGATTTCTTCACGCCGGGCAGCAGCAATCCAGCGCCTTCCCCGGCGGGTCCCTTATAACCGGCCTCCGTGTATCCGAAGGAATTCATGATTCCCTTGGTACCGATTTCCGCGTTGGCTTTGAGGAACGCCGGATAAATCGCCACGGCGGCGTCCATGCCGCTCGGAAGCGTGGCAGCCTGCGCCTGAGTGGGCGTATTGATGATCTTGATGTCGAACGCGCGCGGGTCCGCATTGCCGAGTTCATGCAGCAGCATCTGCGCCAATGCGTTGTAGGGATCGCCACCGACGAGCGCGCCCACGGTCTTGCCTTTGAGATCGGCGATGCTCTTGATCGCCGAGTCCGGCCGCGTGCACAGAACCATGCGCAAGTGTCCCTCGCCCACGGTTAGAACATTGATGCCCTGGTTCTGAGCGAGCAGGCGCACGATAGGCGTATTGCCCCACATGCCGAGGTCGAGATTCCCTGAGATGAAGGCCTCAACCATCGGAAGCGCGGAGGGGTAGTCGCGCCAATCGACCGAGAGCTCGTAGCCGAGTTCTGCGGCCGCTTTCTCAAACAGCTTCTCGTTCATCATGTGTTGGGTGATGGGTGAGTTGCCAGCAGCATAGGGTTGGCGGCCTACCGAAACCTTTGCGGCCTTAAGGGACTGCGCCTTAACGATTGCCGGCATGGCCAAGGCGCTGGCGCCGCCGGCCAGAAATGCGCGCCGGCCGATTTTGAAGTCACTCAGTCGTGTCATTTTTATTCCTCCCGTTTTGGTTCATTGTGCCTAACGCATCGTTGCGCGATAGGCTTCGTCGCGGATCAACTCCCAGATCGTCTCGATGAGCTCTGCGAAAGCCGCGCTCTTTCGCGTCGCGTCGTTGCGCGGCCGCGGCAGATCGACGTCCACGATTCGCTTCAGGCGGCCGGGATTTGAGCTGAGCACGATCACGCGATCGGCTAGAAAGACAGCCTCGTCGATGGAATGAGTGATGTACACGACAGTCCGACGCTCGGAGGCTGGACGATCCTGACCCCAGATCCGCAGAAGCTCGTCCTGCAGAATCACGCGCGTTTGCGCGTCGAGGGCCGCGAGCGGTTCGTCCATCAAAAGAATCTCAGGTTCGTTTGCCACGAGCCGCGCGAGTGCAACCCGCTGCCGCATGCCGCCCGATAATTGATGCGGGTACTTCGTCTCGGATCCCTTGAGCCCGACGAGATCGATCACATGTGTGACGCGGGCCTCACGCTCCGCCCGGGAAAGACCGGCGCCCGCGGGTCCATAATCCAGGCCGAACGCGATGTTGCCCGCCACCGTCTTCCACGGAAAGAGAGCATAATCCTGGAACATGACGCCCCGCTCGCTTCCGGGGCCTGCGATGGTTTTTCCGTCCATCGTCATATGGCCCGACGTCTGGCGCTCCAGACCCGCAAGCATGTTGAGCACGGTTGTCTTGCCGCATCCAGACGGCCCGACGATGGCGATGAATTCACCCGAGGCGATTTCGAGCGAGAGACTCTCGACAGCGACAACGGCCGCCGGCGACTGGCCAAACTCCTTGCGTAGTCCGGCGATCTGGAGCTTCGGTTTTGAGATCTGCATCATGTCCGGCTCCATGGAACGGCGGCGTGGAGCGCCGTCAGAAGAATCTTATCGAGGAAAAGCGCCACAAGTCCGACGGCAATCATGCAGACGATGATCCCATTCAGCTCGACGCTATAGGCGTAGAAGATAAACATCATCTGGCCGATCCCGCCTTCGCCGCCTGCCTTCGCGCCGACGGCAAGTTCCGCTGCTATGATGGCGGTCCAGGCAACGCCAAGGCCGATGCGCATACCGACCAGGATCGACGGCAAGGCTGCGGGCAGCAGCACCACGCGCATCCGCGTGGCCGGCTGCACGCCCATGGTATAGGCCGCCCGCATGAGGTTGACGTCAATACGTTTCACTCCGGCGATGGTGTTGATGAGAATCGGAAAAAACGCCGCATAAGCCACGAGGGTGACTGCTGCGAGATTTCCGGTTCCGAGCCAGAGAATGACAATGGGAAGGATCGCGATCGCGGCGATCGGGCGAAAGCTTTCGACCAGAGGATCGAGATTGCGTTCCACCGATCGGACGCTTCCCATCAACAAGCCGAGCGGCACAGCCAGGGCCGAGG
>NZ_JBFUHH010000091.1:0-17717 GCF_056402495.1 Microvirga sp. P4_A5
CACTTAGACTGTCCCTGTCAGGGCATCTGCTCCTATGTTGCATTTTCGGGCGCCCATAGGGCGCATCAGTCGCTAACTCTTTGAATTTAGACGCTTTTAAGGATGTGTCCCTTCAACTTTGGACGCATCCGACCGAGAATCTGGGCGTCTGCACCCCTGGTAAATCCTTGATAATGCAGGAAGTTCACGCCAACAGGCGCGGCGAACGGACTCACGTCCGCCGTCGTGATGGCATGCTCAGCGCATGAGAAAAGTGCTGCTGATCAAGTCCCGTCGAACCCACGACCTCGAACGCGAGGAGGGTGACGAGCTGTCGACCGAAGAGAAGCTGAGGGCGGCTCTTGCGGAGCGGGTGGAGTCAGCATCGAACGATCGCGACAGGAAGCGCGCTCTTCGTGACCTCGAGGAATTCACATCAGCAGTATCCAGGCAGAAACACCCCAATAGCTCCTTATGGAGGAGATCAAAATGAGTGATGAAAAACCAGCAAATATTCGAGTGCGTATCATTGGTGATGGCACAACTCGCGGTACCAAGGTGTTGAACGCAGCGACGGGTGAGCCAATCAAGGGCATTCGTCGCATCTCCTACGATCAAGAGGCGTGGGGCCCAACGATCGTAAAACTTACCATGATTTGCCTGTTGGACGAATTGAACATCGAAGCGGGCATCGAAGATCTGGAGAACGAATCAACGCTTACAGTTCGTGAAGATATTTTCTGCGCGAAGTTGCGTGCCTCCTTGGCTGAGTCGGCCGCACAGAACTCAGATTGAGCGCAATCGAAATAGTGCGGATGAGCGTGCAAAGAGTCGCTCGTTCGCAAAAGAACCCCGGGGCGCTTCTTCTCCATCTCTGGGGTTCTTCCGCCAAGGCCGCTGAGCCTGCATCGCCGGCTCGTGGCGTTTGCGTCCCGTGCCGTTCTTCATTCGCCCGCAGACGGGGTGTTCCCGTAGCGCACGTCCTTCACCCTGAGTGCCACTTCGAGGCCGCAGACCCTGCCGTGGACGGAAAGCGAGCTATCGACCTACGAAAAGCTGAAGGCAGCTCTCGAGGAGCGCGTTGAAATAGCAGCGACTGATCGAGAACGCACGAGAGCTAGGCAAGACCTCGAGGCGTTCACATCGCTGAGTTCCCCCAAGGATGATCATTCCCAACGCTGCCGCATAAGTCAGGCGGGGTAGGATCGGGGGCAGCTCGTTGGGGATTTCAAGGGGCTCGAGGAGAAGGCTTTTATCCTTGCCTCTAAGTTCCTAATCGAGCGTATCAGGCGTCTTCACCCACTGCGACAGCGTGAACCTTGTTGGCCTGTTCCTGTTGAAGCTTTTTGAGCAAATCAACCAGCTTCTCCGAGTACTTGTGAGTGGCCTGCTTCAACCCCGATTTGAACGCCATGTGGTATTCGTTGTCGCTTGCTTTGATGTCGTACCCGACAACCTCATTTGCTAGAGGCAACAGCTTATGTGCATGCGCCCAATAGTTGAAGCCAAGCTTCTGTGCAACCTGCGTTAACAGGTATGGATAATCGAGATTTGGGTTAGAGACGTTGCTGATCCCAAGAACCATTGCGAGTTCGTTCGCGTCATCCGAGAGCTTCTCGATTTTTGTATAATCGATTTCGACCTTGTTCTTCGGAACGTCAGCGCGGACTAGATCAATAACTCGAGCAGCTAAGTGGCGGAGCACCTTCGTATTCACAGCGACTGGGGATGCCATGTCTGCGAGGCAGCGCAGTACCCACTCGAAGTCGCTCGTCACTATTGTTCTAACGCGTAACGCGGGCAATGATCCTGACTCAACAGGGACGACGTGCTCTTCTTTAAGGTGGCTCAGTAACAGGACGTCCGGAGTCCATTCAATATAATACACATTGTCGAGAAGGCCGCCCTTGTCCTTCATCGCTTCACCGAGGTCGGAGATTATTGCATTCACGTTCGCATCGCCAAGGCCATATCCAAGAATGAAGACGGGATACTCGGCGAAATAAGTCATCATCTTGCTGCTGATATAACGGCGCTTTTTCATAAAGCGATCGTAGTCAGCGTGAGTCAGAACGAGAGAAATCGGGTCCACGATGGAGCCGTGGATCTGATAAAGCTCACCCATGATGCTCATGGACATCGGGATAATCTGCTCGCCGACCACCAGTTCAAAATCTGGGAATAGCTCGGCTRCGAGTCCGTCAAAGTTTGTCGTGATGATCGCGTGGGGAGCTGTCTTCTTCAAAAGGTCAGTTTCAGCCTTGAGCGGGTGATCAGCTGGAAGTGGCCCATACCCTTTCAGATGCCCGGAAGCGAGGTGCTTCAGAAAGACAGATTTCTCGACTGAGGCAGTAAAGTAATCGGGTGGAAACTCGTCTTTGCCTGCCCCCCATGCCCACTCGTGTATCGGATCGATCAGGGCCGTCCCGATCATAGCAGGGTCATTGCCCACCTTTTGAGCCAGGAAATTATACTGGTCGCCGACGATCCCCGCCTTCGCGGCCACTGCAATGAGGAGCTCTGTCCAACTAGGCGCCCCGAGATATCGCCGCGTTATCCCCGAGCCGAGGAAGAGAACAGGGCGGGTACCTGTGCCTTTTAAGAGTTCCTGAATAGCGGCGCAGTTTTTCCCCTGATACGCCTTGAACTCTGCTTTTGTGACCATGTTGCCGCCCCCGAAATTATCCCTATCTTTGAGCACTTCGGTGATCGACCGCAAGATGGAGCCGTAGGATTGTTTGGATAGTCTGCTGAGGCAGTCTTGTAATCAGTCACGCCTCAGATTTTCGGGCGCAGGTCGGGCGCAAAAATCCTCAAACGGGCGTGAACAAACGTGAACGAGCAGGAAGTCACAGATGGGCTAAGTCGTTGGAATCGTTAGAACCAGTGACATGCAATGAAGTGGCGGTAAGCGTGACAGGAGGGACTACGAATCTGGGGGTCAGAGGTTCGAATCCTTTCGGGCGCGCCATTCTGCACAAGACTTTCAGCAAAATCGACGCCTTGCGTGCTCCCCGAAAAACGCCGACGGGGAAGCAGAGCCGTTAATCTCCGATCACGAGTGCTCGGGGCGACCGTCCCTTGGGCGATGTGGACACGTATCGCAGCCACACGGCGGAGTCTGCGAGAGTGACGAAGGCCTGGTAATTTCGATCTACCTGGTACGACCAACGTCCGGCTATCTCTGCAACGTATCTTGCAATTTGGCAGGGACTCGCCGTGATATGAGGCTGGTCAGATGTCTTGTACCAGGCGCTGCGTTCGACGCCCATGACGCAGCCATCCCTGTCGAAGAACAAGAACCGACTCGCTCCACATCGGCCGCACCAACCCATTTGAGGTGCGCTCCCCCACCTGTCTCTTGCCGGCGAGCGCGATGTGGCGGTCCTTGTAATGCACGAGGGTGCGCAACGGGGAAATGATGTAGACTTGCTGGAACTCGGGAGACCTCCATGCCGATATTCCTCGACCGACACGACCTGAAAGGCGCAACGGCAGCCGACATAGCCGAGGCCCATCGCAAGGACTTGGAGGTACAGGAAGCATACGGGGTGCGATTTCTCACCTATTGGTTCGACGAGGCACGGGGGACAGGCTTCTGCCTCATCGATGCTCCTGACATCCAAACTGCGATGCGGGTGCATGATGAGGCTCATGGCCATGTCGCAAAGGATGTGATCGAGGTCGATCTGTCTGCGGTCGAGGCTTTTCTGGGCCGCGTGTCCGATCCTGCACAGACGGCTGCCTCATCACACTTGACCTTCGACCCGGCCCTGCGCGCGATCATGTTCACGGACATTGTCGATTCCACCGCCATGACCGCGAGGCTGGGCGACGTCAGGGCGGTGGAGATGGTGCGCGCTCACGATGCGCTGGTCAGACGTGCATTAAATGACAAGGGAGGACGAGAGGTGAAGCACACCGGAGACGGGATCATGGCTTCGTTTGATGAAGTCACGGCTGCGGTGGATTGCAGCCGTGCCATTCAACAAGCGTTCGATGCCTTCAATCTGGCCAGTAGGGAAAAGCTCCGGGTTCGGATTGGCCTGGACGCCGGAGAGCCGGTCGCCGACAGCAACGACTTGTTTGGAGCGACGGTACAGATGGCGGCGCGCCTTTGTCAGAGTGCCGAACCCGATTCCATAGTCGTGTCTGAGGTGGTGCGCGGCCTTGTACCGGATCGGATCAACCTCGTGGATCTCGGTCGCCGGTCGCTCAAAGGTTTTGCTGATCCGGTGAGTGCGTTTGAAGTTTCGTGGCGAACATAGCCGAGACGCGCGAGCGACAGGTACCCGCCTCGAAATGACATTCATCAAGCGTGTTGTTGTCCTCTTGTCGATGGACTGCGTCAGCCGCTGATCGCTCGCCCGAACGCATCGTTAGGGATGTACCCGTCTGAATCGGCAGACAAGTCCGGCYGGATGCGGTTGAGAAAATACATATCGATGGCCCCGATATGTTTCACCTGGACTGAGCCGCGAGATTCGGTTTCGAACAGGCGCGATACCTGGTGCAAGGTGCTGGCAGAGATGTTCACCCGCCCTGGTTCGCACGCCTCTTCCAGCCGCTGCGCAACGTTCACTGCATTTCCCCAAACGTCGTAGGTGAAGCGGCGTTGCCCCACGATCCCCGCTACCACAGGACCGGAGTTGATCCCGATACGGAGTTCCCACGGCGGCAAGCGCAGTCGCTCGCGCTGCCGATTGGAGATGCGAATGAAACTTTGCATCTGCAGCGCCGCAAGACACGTATCGATGGCGTGTCTACGATTCTCATCCGGTAGGCCACCGGCTGCGATGAAAGCGTCGCCGACCGTCTTGATCGTTTCGATCCCGTTGGAGGCCGCAATCTCATCGAACCGCGCGAAGTTCTGGTCGAGTTGCCGGATGAGGCCAGCCGGATCGAGAGTCTCGGTGAGACGAGTGAACGCCTTGAAATCCGCAAAAAGAATCGTTGTCCCTTCGTGAAAACGCGGCTCGACCTTGCCATGCGCTTTGAGTTCCTCGGCTATCGATTCCGGCAGGATGTTTTTCAGAAGTTGGTCCGAACGCTCACGAGCGAGCTCGGCCGCCTCTTTGGCTTTAGAAAGTTCGGCCAACAATTCGTCGCGCTCGAGGAGCTGCCTTCGCAGTTCCAGTTGAGACATAGCCTGTTGCGCCAGGCGACGGACAGCTTCTCGCTGCGCAGGGCTCAACTGGTGGGGTTCAAATCCTATGACGCACAACGTGCCCAAGGCAAACCCTTCACGATTGATGAGGGGCATCCCGCAATAAAATCGAGCATACGGCTCACCCGCCACCATGGGGAGATCTCGAAACCGCTCGCTGGCTGTCAGGTCAGGCTCATAGATCAGATCGTTCGAGCACAAAGTCGTATTGCACATCGTGATCTCGCGCGGGCACTCGACCAGATCATCCGGTAGCCCGTACTTGGATTTTAACCACGCGCGCCGCTCGTCCATGAGACTGATCAGAGCAACCGGACAGCCGCAGATTTCAGCTGCCAGCTCGGTAAGTGCATCGTAGGAGAATTCCGGCGGGGTGTTCATGACGCGGTACAGCGCGAGAGCCGCAAGCCGGTCCGCTTCCTTTGAGGACAGTTCGTCCATCAATCCGCTCCCGCAGCCTTTTAGTCCTAGGTCTACCTGCGTGGCACCAGTTGTTATACCCAAGCACAAAAAGTAACTGGAATTGTGGCAGCGGCTGAGCCCACGGGTGGCAAAGGATGTTCTGTCCTTCACTCCGATATGAAGGCGGGTGACGTCGCCCATTCAGAGATGATTGGACCTTCCCTAGTCTCGAGATAACGGGGGAAGGTGATGCGAGGCCCCCCGGGGCCAAATATCGCTTCAGCGCGAATCGGGGTGGGGTCCCAGGCGGTTGCCGCTATCCAAAGCGTCGATGGTCGCCATCTCGTTATCGCCAAGCACAAAATCAAAGATCGAGATGTTCTCCACGATGCGTGCTGGCGTTGCCGATTTCGGAATGGCGATATTTCCCTTTTGCATATGCCAGCGCAAGATGACCTGCGCCGGGCTCTTCTGAAGCCGGCCTGCAATCGCCACGATAGCTGGCTCTTCGACGGCGCCCTTTGCCAAGGGGCTCCACGCTTCAGTCGCGATGCCGTGCACGCGGTGGAAGGCGGCAAGCTCCTCCTGCTGAAAGGTGGGGTGCAGCTCGATCTGGTTGATCGCGGGCACTGTTGCAGTCTCCGCGAGCAGCCGTTGGAGGTGCGGGATCTGAAAGTTGGAAACGCCGATCGCTCTGACACGACCTTCCGATCGAAGGGCCTCTAGGGCTCTCCATGTTTCGACGTAGAGATCGAGTTTCGGCATCGGCCAATGGATCAGATAGAGATCGATAACGTCCAGACGTAATCTACGCATCGAATCGTCGAAGGCTCGGCGGGCCGCGTCGAATCCATGACTTGCGTTGTCGAGCTTGGAAGTGATGAAGATCTCATTACGGTCGATGGCGCTTTCTTCGATTGCGCGACCCAAGCCCTCTTCGTTGCCGTAGAGCGCAGCCGTATCGATGCTTCGATAGCCCGCGTCCAACGCGAGCTTCACCAATCGAACGACATCGCTATTGTCCATCTGCCAGACGCCAAAGCCCAGCTGCGGAATTGCGACGGATTGGTTGAGGGTAACAGAAGGCACGGCATTCATCAGAGATCCTCCGACCGGGACGATATTTCAAGAGATGATCCGGCCGGGGGCGACCGGTTTTAACCGTAGTCTTGACCAGCGAGTTGTTCGCGCGTTGGCATGCCAGCCTGAGCTCCGTCGGAAAGGCACGCCATGGATGCGCCGCGGCAGGCGCGCTCGAGTGCTGTCGGGAGATCGAGATTTTCATCAAGACCACTGGCCAGAATGCCGACGAAAGTGTCGCCGGCACCCGTCGTATCCAGAGGGCGGATCGGCGTCGCCGCAACGGCCTCGCGGGCTCCGTCGGGTAGAAATGCAAAGGCACCGCGCGCGCCACCTGTGACGACGCAGATGCATCCAAGCCGGGACAGAGAGGCTCCGGCGTTTTCAATGTCGGGCGAACCGCACCCCAAGATCCTTGCGGCTGCGAGGGCTTCGTGCTCGTTGACCACGAAGACGTCCGTCGCGGCGATGAGGCTCGATAGATCTTCCGCGGAGAATTCCGACGGCGCGGGAGCGAAGTTCCACACGACTCGCCCCCCTGCGGCGCGTACCTGTCGGGCGACATTGAGGGAAGGAGGGAAGGGGACCTCCATCTGAAGAACCGCGACCGTCGAGGCGTCGACCGCGAGCGTTCGCACAGAGACATCCGTCAACGTTGCGTTTGCCCCGCTCGCGACCGTGATCGCATTCTCACCCTGATGATCCACAGTGATGAAGGCGCAACCTGTCGGCTCGGCGCCGACGGAAACCAAGTCGGCCATGACGCCATTGCGAACGAGATTGTTTTTGGCCGCGCGGCCAAATTCGTCGTCACCGACGTTGGCCACAATCGTCACCCGTCCCGGCATCGATGCGCGTGCCGCGGCGACGGCTTGGTTGGCGCCCTTGCCGCCGAACAGGGTGTCGTATCGCGGTGAAAGAACCGTCTCTCCGGGGCGCGGGATCGAAGGCACCCGGGCGACCAGATCGATGTTGATCGATCCAAATACGACGATCACAGCAGGCCTCCCTCTCTCGACTTCGAGGCCATCTAGCCTTTGGCCTCCATCGCATGAAGCTTCTCGACCCGGCGACGGCAATCTTCATCCGTCGAGAATGTGGCCGAGAGGTAAGATGAGACCAGATCCTGCGCCAGCCAAGGACCGATGATCTGGGCTCCGATGCACATGACGTTCACATCGTCATGTTCGACGGATTGGTGCGCCGAGTGGACGTCATGGCACACGGCAGCGCGGATGCCCCGGACTTTGTTGGCAGCGATTGAGGCACCGACACCGGTGCCGCACACCATGATGCCTCGCTCGGCCTCGCCTGAAGTCACTTTGCGGGTCAATTCGCGGGCGATGTCGGGGAAGTCGACAGGCTTTTCATCGAACGATCCCGCGTCGACAACTTCGTGTCCTAGCGAGCGAACATGCTCGATTATGGATTTCTTGAGAGGCCATCCGGCGTGGTCCGACCCGATTACGACGCGCATTGAACGATACCTTGTGTTTGCAATTGGGAAAGAACGAGTGGTGCCCAAGGCACCACTCGAATTACGGGTCAGCCACGCATATCCGCAGGCAATTCGCTGCCGTGGAATTTCTTGTAAATTTCGTTGAGCTTGCCGTTCTTGAGATTGGTCATGATCCACTCGTTGAGTTTTTCGGTGAGACGGGGCTCGCCCTTACGCAGGCCGATGGCGAGATCGAAGGTCCGGATCAGCACCTTCGGCTCAAACACGCGGCTGGGGTTCTTGACGCCAATTTGATTGACGATTGTCGCAGACGTCGCGACGCAATCCGCTTGGCCGGAGATCGCGGCCGTCACCATGGTGGCATCGTCGTCAAAGCGAGCGAGGGTCAGGTTCCGATCCTTCATGTTGGTCAACTCGGTGTCCTGAGTCGTGCCGCGGGAGACGGCGATCRTCTTGCCCTTCAGATCGTCCCAGTTCTTGACCTCGACGGATTTCAGGCAACCGACCACGGATTGCAGAGCCGCATAGGCTTTGGTGAAATCGATCACCTTGGCACGGTCGGGCGTCACCGAAAGGGTCGAGATGATGATGTCGGCCTTATTGGTCTGGACGTTCGGAATGCGTGTTGCGCCCGTGGTTTGTATGAATTCGAGTTCGAGACCCCAATCTTTTGCAAGAAGCTGAGCCGTCTCGACGTCGGAGCCGGTTGGTTTCATGTTTCCGTCGACCATGCCGGATGGCGGAATGGCAAGGTCGGTCGCAATGCGGATTTTCTTTGCCTTCATCACATCGTCGAGCAGATCGGCGCGCGCCGCCGTCGAGCCGAGTGCGGCCATACACATGGTCGCGATCGCGACGGCATAGAATGAGTGCTTCTTCATTTTCGTTTTCTCCCTGAAGTTTGTTAAATGGTTGACACAGTCAAAGTCCGGTGCCCACGAACTGGGCCAGTTCCGGGGTCGTTGGAGATGTCAGGATCGTGGCGCGTCCAGTCTCATGAACCTTGCCGCGATGCATGAACACAACCCGGTCGGCGATGCCCCTGGCAAATCCCATCTCGTGCGTGACCATCACCATGGTCATGCCGTCCGCAGCGAGTGCTTCAATAACCTTCAGCACTTCACCGGTCAGCTCCGGATCGAGGGCAGAGGTCACTTCGTCGAACAGCATCACCTTCGGCTGCATGGCAAGCGAGCGGGCGATCGCCGCGCGTTGCTGCTGGCCGCCGGAAAGCTGCTCGGGATACTGATGGAGCTTGTCCTCCAACCCAACCTGGGCAAGGACCTGCCGTGCCTGTTCCTTCGCCTGTTCCTTCGCGACGCGCTTCACCGAACAGGGCGCAAGGATGATGTTTTCTTCAATCGTCAGATGAGGGAACAGGTTGTAGCTCTGAAAGACAATGCCAACGTCCTGCCGCAACGCACGCAGATCAAGCATCGGGTCGCTCACGCGGTGGCCGCATACGTGGATCTCACCGCTGTCGATCGTCTCGAAACGGTCGATGCAGCGCAGGGCCGTGCTCTTGCCCGATCCGCTGCGGCCGATCACGGCCAGAACCTCTCCGCGGTCGACCTCGAAATCGACGCCGTCGAGCACCTTGAGCTTGCCGAAGCTCTTGTGAACGTCCTTGAGCGACACGACCGGCGAGTTTGTCTGTGGAGCGGGTGTCTTGCGCATGTCAGGCGGTCTCGATGATGGGGCGCACCGGACCGCCGCGCGCTTCAAGCCGACGGCTGACGCGCGAGACCGGATAGCACAGGGCGAAATAGATCGCTGCGATGATGGCGTAGATCAGGAATGGTTCGAACAGCGAGTTGTTGATGATCTGCCCGGACCGCGCGAGCTCCACGAAACCAACGACCGAGGCGAGCGACGTGTTCTTGATGATCTGCACCATGAAACCCACGGTCGGAGGTGTCGCGATGCGGATTGCTTGCGGCAGGATGACTTTCGTCATTCGCTGGAAACGGCTCAAGGCGAGCCCTTCTGCCGCCTCCCATTGCGGCCGCGGGACGGATTGCAAACAGCCGCGCCAAATCTCCCCAAGGTATGCCGCCACGTAGACGGTCAACGATGCTCCCGCCGCAACCAGCGGCGAAATCGTCAGACCGAGTGCCGGAAGCCCGAAATATGTGAGAAACATGATAACGAGGAGAGGCGTACCCTGAATGAGCTGGACATAGCCGGCGCTGAGAAGTCGGACCGCGCGAACGGGCGAGATACGGCAGAGCGCGATCACAAGACCCCCCATGCCGCCGCCGATGAGCCCGATCAACGACAGGCCGACCGTCCACAATGCACCGTGGCCGAGAAACAGCAGATGGTTGATGTTCAGCGAGCCGCCCATGTTCGCCTCCTCACAACGGTGTGCCAAGGCGCCGGCGGCGCGGAAAGAGGGCCAGACCGAGCAACCAGAACCCGCCGCGCATGAGAAGTGACAGACAGACGTAGGCGATCGCCACGAGAATGTATGTCTCGAACGCCCGGTAGGTATCGGATTGCACATAGTTGGCGACGGCCGTGAGTTCCTCGGCCGAAATCTGGGACGTCACCGACGAGGCGAGCATCAGCAGGACGAATTGACTGGTGAGTGCCGGATAGACCTTTTCGATCGCCGGCCACAGCACGACATGCCAATAGATCTGGGCACGCGACAGCGCGAGGCCCTCGGCCGCCTCGATCTGACCGCGCGGGATCGAATCGAAGCCCGCCCGAATGATCTCCGTCGTATAGGCACCGACATTGATAGTGAGAGCCGCGGCCGCGACCGTGAAGGCCGAGAACTTCAAGCCGAGGCTCGCGAGGCCGAAATAGACGAGGAATATCTGGACGAGCAGCGGCGTGTTGCGGATCGTCTCGACATAGATGCCGCAGATGCGAACAATGAACGGATGGCTGCTTCGACGCCCGATGGCGCCGAGAACGCCGATCACGGCTCCCAACAGAGTTGCTATGAAGGCGAGTTCGAGCGTCAGCACCGCTCCATTGAGGAAGAGCGGCCATCGATCGAAGATGGCGGCAAAATCGAGGTTGAGATTCATGACCGCGCGCCCATGCTCACGGAGCACTCTGATTTGTCATGCGGTCATAGACACGGAAGAGCGCCTGGTTGCCGTTCGTCCCCTCCCCATGCGCGCGCGCCTCGACATACTGGCTCGTCACGAGCGCCGTTCCTGGCAGCGGGACATTGAGCGACAGTGCCTGTTCCTGCACGAGGCGAAGATCCTTCAGCATCAAGTCGATGCGAAAACCGGCGGAAGCGTCTCCGGCGATCATGGCAGGGCCGAGTCTGTCGAGCATCCAGGAGGCCGCCGAACCACCAAGAAGCACGTTGCGAAGCTGCTCGAGATCGACCCCCGACGCGCGGCCGAGCGCCAGGGCCTCACAAATGGCCTGGAGGTTAATGGCACAAACGAGTTGGTTGCAGAGCTTCACGGTCTGCCCCGCGCCCGCCTCTCCAACGTGGGTGATCGTGGTGCCCATCGCGCGGAAAAAGGGCTCGGCTCGCGCGAAGGCCGCCTTATCGCCTCCAACCATGATCGACAGTGAGGCGTTCTTCGCACCAACTGGGCCGCCGGAGACCGGCGCATCGAGGAAGTCCACACCTTTGTCACGGAGGTCCGCGTGGATGCGCCGGACCGCGACGGGAGAAATGGTGCTCATGTCAACGATGAGGCGGCCCCGCGGAGGCGCTTCCAGGAGACCCTGCGCGCCATACACGATCTCCTCCACTTGGGGCGTGTCGGGAAGCATGGAGATGACGATGTCGGCATCCGCCGCAGCGTTGGAAGGGCTTTCAGCAGGGGAGGCGTTGTGGGATAAAAGTTCGTCGATGGCGTCCTTGCGCACGTCATACGCACACACGTCATGGCCGGCTTTTAGCAGGTTGATGGCCATTTCGCGGCCCATAGTTCCCAGGCCGATGAAGCCGACTTTTCCTTTTGGGTGAGCGCCTGACATCGCGGTCTCTTGTGCTTGAATCCGTGTCATGATGAAGCGCTCCGACGCCCAGGTTCGCCGATCGCAGCACGGCGGCGGAAATCGTCGCCGATGGCAAAATGCTCGCGCAGGATCCTCTCGGCATGTTCCGGATCGCGCCCCACGATGGCATCGAATATCCGCCGGTGATCGTCGACGAGATAGGTCTTCATGGTTCCAAAAACCTGGAGGAGTTCCCGTCGTCCGCGATGTGAACGCATCAGAATACCCGACATCGACTGATGCAGGATGATGAGCGTCTCGGATTTTCCGGCGGCCACCACGGCGCGATGAAACTCGAAATCGGCCAGTCCGCCGGCATCCGCGTCGTCGATTGTTTCGGCGATGCGCGCCAGTGCATGCTGGAGCTTCTCGAAATCGGTCACCGTCGCGCGCTCCGCGGCCAGCCGAACCGCCTGGCATTCGATGGCGATGCGGGCCTGCATCACATCCTCGAGGACTTCGGCCTGCTGTGCGAACGCAAACGTGAAAAAGTCATTGAGGACGGATAGGTCGGGCCGACGGACAATCGTCCCCACCCGGTCACGGATTTCCACAACCCCCAGCACCGTAAGCGCGCGCAGGGCCTCTCGCAGAATCGGTCGACTGACACCGAGTTGCGCAGCTAGATCGCGCTCGGGGATGAGCCGGTCGCCCGGTCGCAAAGAGCCCGCGAGCAAACGCTCGCGCAAGAAGGCGAAAACCTTCTCGAACCCTTTGCCGCCACTCTCCCCAAGCCGCGTGATTTCAAGATCAGCGGTCATTTATCGTTCCTTGGTCATACCAACATGCATACCAAGCTAAATGCGGTCAATCAGGGACAATGTTACGTGACCCCGTCGCTGCGCGGAATTCGCTTTCCTCGACCCTGCGGAGCGGCGCGATCTGATGGACGGTTAATTTGCTGCAGTCGGTCGTTGACGCATTAGGTGGTTGCGCGCGCCTATCCTGCCGATCGTTCGAGCGCTGGCTCGTCTTGAACGTTGAGAAGCAACTTGATCTTCTGCGCGAGGTCGGCTGCCCGGTAAGGTTTGTAGAGAACGTTTGAATCGCCAATTCCTGCGGAATCTTCCACGTAGCCGGTCGTGAGCAAAACTTTGATCGCGGGGTAGCCCTCTCTGATCGCACCCGCCAAATCGATGCCGCTGAATTGCCCCGGCATCCTTACGTCGCTCAGGATCAGTTCGAAATCCGATCGCGCGCGGAGCATTTCGAGCGCGTCGTCCGCGGTTTCGGCCTGCGCAACGCCAAAACCGAGAGATCTCAACGTAGACACGGCAACTGTCCGGACGGCGGGGTCGTCCTCTACCACGAGCACCCTGCGTCCTTCGCCGAAGGGCAACGTATCCTCCGTTTCGTCGGGCACTCGCCGGATTGCGACGGCTTCTCCAGCAACACGAGGGATCCGAAGACGGATGGTGGTTCCCTGACCGGGAGCGGTGTCAATATCAATGTGCCCACCGGACTGCGTAACGAATCCGTAGACCATGCTCAGACCAAGACCTGTTCCCTTTCCAGCATCCTTTGTAGTGAAGAAGGGTTCGAATACACGTTCGCGCACCTCCGGCGGCATCCCCGTGCCTTTGTCGATCACCGAAATGACAACATGACTTCCCAGCCGTCCGGTGACGTCCGTCGCGCAGTTTTCAATCTCGATGACAAGATCGCCGCCCTTCGGCATCGCATCGCGGGCGTTGACGGCAAGGTTGAGGAGTGCCGCCTCGAGCTGTGCCTGATCAACCCGGATCGGCCAAACATCGTCGGCGGACTTCAGCTGGAGGCGGATCCTCTCCCCGAGCGTCCGGCTCATGAGCTCAAGGAGTCCAGGCATGACGTTGTTGACGTCGATGATCATGGTCTGGAGTGGCTCCCGCCGGGAAAAGGCGAGAAGGCGATGGGTAAGGTCAGCGCAGCGCTGGGCGCCCTCAAGCGCCATCGACACCCGCTTGCGGGCGCGCTCATTGTTCTTGATCGATTTCTGCAGAAGGTCGAGATTGCCGATGACGACGCTCAACATGTTGTTGAAGTCATGCGCGATTCCGCCCGTGAGTCGACCGACCGCCTCAAGCTTGCTGGCGTGCAAAAGGTTCTGCTCGAGCTGTTTGCGATCGGTGATGTCGAACCACATCCCGAAAATTTCACGAACCTGATTGCCTTCGTCCCGCACCAGCACCGTGTGATCGAGGAAATAGCGATCAGCCCCGTCGGCGGCTTTCCATCGATACTCCAGCGACACGGATCCCAGCTCGTGCAGGTCCGCGAGCTGCGATAGCACCCGCTCGCGATCTTCCGGATGGAGCCGTGTTGACCAAAAATCGCTGCCCCCTAAAAAATCCTGCGGCTTGAAGCCCGTGAGGGATTCAATGCTTTCATTGGTGAATTGAAGCCGCCGGTGGTTCTCCTGAAGCGATCCCGTAAACAACGCCATGGGCAGAGAGCCGAGGATGATGGATTGATGCTCCTCGCGCCGCCGGAGCATCTGCTCTGTCTTCAGCTTCTCACTGCGAACCTGGAGGTTCTCTACCAGAAGCCGGCGCTCCTCTTCTCCCTGGCGGCGAATTTCCTCGGTTTTGCGATGAAGATCGACGAAGACGTCGACCTTCGATTTTAGGATCAGCGGCTCAATCGGTTTGAAGACATAGTCCACGGCCCCTGCATTGTATCCGCGGAAGACCTGGAGATCGTCCTTGTTGAACGCTGTCAGGAAGAGAATGGGCACCCGCGACGAGCGGGGCCGGGCGCGGATCAGTCCGGCGACCTCGTATCCGTCGATGACGGGCATCTGAACATCGAGCAGAATGACGGCGAAATCATCCTGCAGAACGTGCCGCAATGCGGATTGGCCCGAATCCGCAGTGATAATCTCCACGCCGGGAGCCCACAGCATCTCCTTGACAGCAAGAAGATTGCGCGGATCGTCATCTACCACGAGGATTTTGGTCGGCAGGAGTTGCGGAGCGATGATGCCCGACCTCACGGGATGGCGTAAATCCATCTCGTCGCTGCTCGTGGATTGGGTCATGGACGCGACTCGCTATCCGACGCGTAAACTCGACTGTCGATTCGATGCTGGCTGCGGGAAAGCTGAACACGCAGAACTGCCAGGAGCTGATCGATGTCGACCGGCTTGGAGACGTAGTCAGTCGCCCCGGCTTCGATGCACTTTTCGCGATCGCCAATCATCGCCTTCGCGGTGATCGCAACCAGTGGGAGGCTACCGTACTCCCGCCTTGCGCGGATCGCCTGCATAGTTTCGAAACCATCCATCTCCGGCATCATGATATCGACCAGCATGATCTCGACATCGGGATTGCTCTTTAGCATCCGAATGCCTTCGCGACCGTTTTCGGCGAAGATCACATCCATTCCGTGCTGTTCGAGCACACTCGTGAGCGAGAAGATGTTGCGAACGTCGTCGTCTACGATCAGGACTTTTCGACCCCGAAGGGAAACCTCACTCGGTCGTTCCACGGCAATCGGGCGCCGCTCGCCGCTCTCCGTGATTGCCTTGTGAAGGAAGAGCGAAGTCTCGCTCAGGAGTTTTTCCGGCGACCCGTTGCCCTTGACGATAATCGTGGAGGCAATGTTCGCCAGCCGGGTCTCGTCGGCCCTGCTCAGCTCAAGGCCCGTATAGACAATGATGGGCAACTCCTCGCCACCCCGCAGCGTGCGAATGCGCTCAATCAGTTCCGCTCCGGGCATGTCCGGAAGGCCGAGATCGATGATCGCACCATCGAAACTGCTGGTCTGGATTGCTTCGAGCGCAGCCTCCGCAGTCCCTAGGTCCGTCACCTGAACCGCGTTGTCTTTTAGAAGCTCAACCATGCTCATGCGTTGATTCGCATCGTCCTCGACCAGAAGCAGGTTCTTCACGGGCCGGTCGATGAATTCCTTGGCTCGCGAGAGGGCATTCATCAGCGATTCCCTATCCACAGGCTTTTCCAGGAATCCGAAGGCGCCTGCACGAAGGCCACGCTTCTTTTGATCGTCGACCGAAATCACGTGGATCGGCACATGGCGAGTTCGTGGATCGTGCTTCAAGAGATCCAGGAGCGCCCAGCCGTCCATATCGGGAAGCCCGATATCGAGCGTGATCGCGTGCGGCTTATAACGGTGGGCCAAGGCCAGCGCAGTTGCGCCGTCGTTAGCGATGAGTCCCTTGATGCCCTTTTCTCGTGCAAGTTCGAGGAGGACAGACGCGAACATCGTGTCGTCCTCGACGATGAGTACCACGTGGTCGTCGGGTGCAATCGTGTGACGATCGTCGGCTGAAGCCGACAGGGCGCTTGGCATCGCGGGGCGCACGATATTGCCGTCGATGCTGGCGATACGGCCATCCATCTCAAGGATCGACGGGGCTTCGAGAGGCAGAAACAGGGTGAAGGTCGATCCCTCGCCCTCTTGGCTGGCAAGAACGATCTCCCCTCCGAGAAGCCGTGCGATCTCGCGGCTGATGGCAAGCCCGAGGCCGGTACCGCCGTATCGGCGGCTTGTCGTTCCATCGGCCTGTTGGAAGGCCTCGAAGATGATGCGCTGCTTGTCCTCGGGAATGCCAATGCCCGTGTCCTGTACCGACAAGGCGATCCAGTCGCTTCCGGCGCGAAGCGGCGAGCCCTCGGCAGATCCGATCTTCAACGTGACGCCGCCTGTCTCGGTGAACTTGAAGGCGTTGGAGAGCAGATTGCGCATCACCTGCTGCAGACGCTTCGAGTCCGTCCTGAGCGTTGAGGGAAGCTCCGGATCGATCTCGATCTTGAATTCGATATCATTCTCCTCCGCAACCTGTCGGAACGTGCGCTCCATATGGTCGGTCAGTTCGCGGAAGCTCACGCTCGTGAGTTCGAGGCTGACCGTTCCGGATTCGATCTTCGAGAGATCGAGGATATCATTGATGAGCGAAAGCAGATCCGACCCCGCCGCGTGGATTGTCTTTGCGAATTCCCGCTGCTTGTTCGACATGTTGCCTTCTGAATTTTCCGTCAGCAATTTTGACAGAATGAGCAAGCTGTTCAAAGGCGTACGCAACTCATGGCTCATATTGGCCAGGAACTGAGACTTATATCGAGAGGTCAGCGATAGCTGTTCGGCCTTGTCCTCGAGGGCCGACTTCGCGTGGGAAACTTCGCGGTTCTTGCTTTCAACCTCTCTCTTCTGAATCTCCAGAAGGCGAGCCTTATCCTCAAGCTCTTCGTTGGTCTGCCGCAGGGCGTCCTGCTGTTGGCGCAACAGTTCCTCCGATCGCCGCAAGGTTGTGGCCTGCTGCTCCAAACGATCATTGGTGCTCTTGAGTTCCTCCTGCTGGCTCTGAAGCTCGGTTGTGAGCAGCTGGGACTGCTTGAGCAAGCCTTCCGTGCGCATGTTCGCGGCGATCGTATTCAAAACGATGCCGATCGACTCGGTCAGCTGGTCGAGGAATGACTGGTGCGTCTCGCTGAATCGATTGAACGAGGCAAGCTCGATGACGGCCTTGACCTCCTGCTCGAACAAGACGGGCAGCACGATAATGTTGAAAGGCGCGGCCTCTCCGAGCGCCGAGCTGATGGTAATGTAGTCGCTCGGAACCTGCGTCAGGAGAATGCGCTTTTTCTCATACGCAACTTGCCCGACCAGCCCCTCGCGAAGGCGGAATTTGTTGGCCAGATGCTTACGCTC